>DPHE01000069.1:0-11321 GCA_003521815.1 Colwellia sp. | reverse complement strand
TTGATAAACGGTGCTTATTGGTATCATCTAATGCCCAAGGTAGACCTATATCAGCAAACAGTCCTAAAACAGGTTTATTATTAGGTAAGTTTATTAAGTCTTGATAATTGTCTAGGTAATGAAATCCCGCTTCTTTAAATTCATCCACTAAGTGTCTGTCTTCACGAATGAAATATTTCCAACCACCGCCGAAGTATAAGTCAGCCTTAATTCCATCATCTAAATAACTATCAGCGATTGCATTATAGTTTTTACGGCTTTCATTATGAGTTAGATAAGACGCAGGTGTTGCATGGTTAATTTGTGAGGTTACAACAATCCCCGTTTTTTTACCTTGTAATTTTGACCATTCCAATACAGTTTGAAGTTCATTTTTATTTATATCAACACCGATAGCACCATTGTAGCTTTTTATTCCTGTTGCTAGTGCGGTAGCACTGGCAGCTGAATCGGTAACTATGCCTGAAACCGATGCAGGGTAAGTACTAGAAAAACCTTTTAAGTGTCGATCGAATACAGTTGTTTCAATCATTTCTGTTTTTGGATTATCGCTAAAATAACGATATGCGGTGGTGTAGGCAGGTCCCATACCATCACCAATGACCATAATAATATTTTTAGGTGCCATTTCTTGTTTAGCGGTTACGGTGCTAAAACAAGATGTTGTACTTAAAGAAAGTACTAAAAGTGGTATCAATTGTCTCATTTATTTTCTGCTATATTATTAGTTCTAAATTAACCCATACCAACCGATGATCGGATAAGGTTTGTCTATTTTTGATTAAACGGTGTGTGTTTATTTTGTTGTAGCCAAAATACGCCAGATTCTTTATTACTACACGTTTTTTTAATAAAATATAACAGGCTGTATGCGTATAGAATATTTATATTACGCTATTGCCTCAAGAAATCAGGGTAAAAAATTTGATGATAAATACTGGCCGAAATAGATTTAGGTTTATTTATCTATAGCTATACTTTAAGGCTAGAATAAACAAGATAGTAAAGCACTTAAATTTTTATTTAAATCCGATTGTTAGTTTTTTTACCACGTAGAACAAGCAATCATTTCACCTTTATTAGCGCCACCAAAATTGTCACAGTCTATATTATGTTTAAGTGTTATGCCGCTATAACCTTCATCATGTTCAGCATAAGATAAATGGACACCTTCGCTAACTTATACTCTAAGGGGTAAGTAAATTATTTCAATACATGTTTCTGGTTGAATATAGCTAATGTCTTTATAGTTTGCTATATGGCATATTCCAGCATAAGAAATCTCATGGGCTTATTAATCAACACGGCCACCGCACTCTATCATAATAGATGGACAAGAGAATTTTTGCTCCATTAGTGAACTAAGCTGTAAATCAGAGAGAACTAATGTTTGGCAAAAAAGGAAGCTAGTGAGATAGTTTCTGCTGTGACTTTAGGACTGATGGCAAAAGTAGGGCAGGGGTTAGGTGTATTGTGAAGATCCACCACCATTTCAGGATTTACATCTTTAATGGCCTGGACAATTCATTGTGCTCTTTCGTAAATGCCTACATGGTTTTCTATTTGAATTTTATCATACTCTTTATTACCAAAACAACGGTTGATATCTTCCGTCAACAAATCGTTTTGATAATAATGGTTTGACACAAGCGGCTTCTACGGAGTAAATAATAAAACGTAAATTGGTATTGGGAAGCTCTTTTACATTTCCTGTCGTTAGCCAACGGTGCAATACGATTAAACCAGAAGGTTCACTACCTTGTAAAAGTGTCGTGATCACCCGACATCTCTTGGTCTTCAAGCCAGTAATATCAATAACTGTTGGACCAATCATTGATAATAAAAACTGTTCATAATCAGCATGTAAATCTTACCAATTTGGATCTTGTAGATAGTTGATCTCGTTAAAGTCTATTTTCATATTTTCACCAATCCACGGATTGGATGAATGCGTTAAGTAACCAATAATATTAGCATGCCATAAATTGAGTTGACTTTGTGTTGATTCAGGTCAATAAAAGTGATTGAGCAGTGTGAATTTTCTCAAAAAAACCATGGTAATGGTTTTGTCGCCATTTTTTTTAACGTAAACTATTCCTAAGTTTTCTAATCCACGAGTAGTTTATGTCTGAAGAAACAATTTTTTCTAAAATTATTAGACAAGAAATTCCAACCCCACTTTTATATCAAGATGAGTTAGTTAGTGCTTTTAGAGATATATCGCCTAGAGTGAGTACTCATATTTTAATTGTACCTAATAAGCATATAGCAACAATTAATGAGGTAACTGATGCCGACGAGTTAACGATGGGACGAATGATCAGTGTGGCGAAAAAACTCGCTAAACAAGAAGGCATTGCCGAAAATGGTTATCGCTTGATTATAAATTGCAATGCAGATGGCGGACAAGAAGTGTCTCACATTCATATGCATTTACTCGGTGGACAGAGACTAGGTGCTATGCTATCAATCTAATCAACTCTCGACTGATAAATACGTGAGAGGGTTACCATCACGCTTAAAAACCGTGTGCTTAATCGTGACTAACGATACTTAAGTTAATGACTTTTCTTCTGTTCTGTCTTTAACCGTCTATACTCACTTTAGATTAATAATAAAAAGAGTAAAAATAATGAATGTTAGTTATATTGTGCATGTTTCTGGCAAAGTACAAGGTGTTTATTTTAGAGTATCTAGCCAGCAAAAAGCCATTGATTATGGCTTAAGTGGTTATGCTAGGAATTTAGCCGATGGTGATGTTGAAGTTTTTTTGTCAGGCCAGCAGGAAAATGTAAATAAAATGTTAGCTTGGTTAAAGCATGGACCTGAACGGGCAGAAGTAACTAAAATGCAACAAAAGCAAGTTGACTGGCAAGAGCATAGCTTTTTTTCAATTAGCTAACTGCTTGCCAACCACATAGAAAAATATTAAAACTATGCTTCGATAAACTGAAAACGTTGTAAAATCTTACCTTCTCGGGTAATTGTTTCATTAAACATTGTTAAAGGCCGAACCCAGATATCACCTTTGCTATCAAGGGGGTGATATACAACAAGTGCTTCCTCAGTTTCGCTATGCCTTGCAAGATGAAGCACTTGATAATAATTACCTTTGAAATGTTGATACTTACCTAATTTAATCATTATAATTCCTATGTTGATAATTGCTGCAAGCTACTGAAGCTTGCAACGTAATATTGTATGTTCTCAGTATGATACTCGCAATGCTTGTTCACCACGAGCTATTCCAACACAGCTAGAGTGTACTGATTCAATAATTTCAGATTCATGACTCAATGTTTCAATAAACGTATTTGATTTTTCACTATTGCCCGTTAATGGTTCCTATTACTATCAACCATTAAATTAAAAACTTTCTGAAAAATAAATCTTGCAGTAAATTTTGAAGGTAAAATAATATCGGTAATCAATTACTCTATCTGTTTAAATATCAAAATATGTTTTATAGTCACAATTATACCGTATGCTGATAGTTACAATTTGGTACTTCATTACCTGAAAATATGAGAAAAGGTATGTGTATCGAATCATTATGATCAAAGGAGAAAATGATGACCTTAATGAAAAAAATAATTACTGCTGTATTGCTTATTTCAGTCGCTAGTTGTTCAACTACCTATGAAGCAAAAATCAACTTTGATAAAAATAGTAAAGTTGACACTTTACAATACAAAACCTTTGCGTGGTTAACGTCAGGTAAAATTATGGCACCGCCGGAAGATATTAACCCAGTAATGAAACTGCGTGTTGATGAAGAAATTGAGAAAGCTTTTATGGCTAAAGGTTATCAGTTGATAAATGATGCTGAAAAAGCAGATTTTACGATTTCATATACTGTAGGTAATCGAGATAAAATTAAAGTCAGTAGTTACCCTACAAGCTACAATGTAGGTTTTGGTTGGGGACTAGGCTACTATGGTAGCGGTATGTACGGTACACAAATGAGTATAAAAACTCATGTTCGTCAATATACTGAAGGTAAGTTAGCCATTGATGTTTACGATGTCAAATCACATCAACCAGCATGGCATGGTTGGGCAGTAAAGCGTATTAGCTCTAAGGATAAAGAAATGCCATCATCGGCGATTAAAGATATAGTTCATAAATTGGTTATTCAATTTAACTAACGTAAGTTTAACCATTACTTTATCAAAACCAGCGGCTAGGTTATTCACTATCACTATGGACATGGTGATAGAGGTGACAATTCATGTTATATGAATGCGATCAGGAAAAATATTCCATTAGACACAAGGGAAATGGGTGTTATGGATGCGGTTTTAGTTGATACTTCGATACTTATTAATATTAAAATGCAATATCGAGATAGCTAGCTTGATGGCTATCACGTAGTGATATATTGTCAGATTTAAACGCTTTATGTTAGCAATATACTAAGGTAGCAATTAATGTTTCATCATAAAAAAGGTAGTTTTAGTGCTTGGATGTTAAGACTCAGAAAAATAATACGTTGGCCTCTAATGACCACAAGAGAGCCAGAAACGTGTGCGCAACATTCCTTTGAAGTCGCACTTATTAGCCATCAAATTGCACTGATTGGTCAGATTAAATTTAATCGTGATTATGATCCATCATTCATCGCATTAGCTGCACTTTATCATGAAGCGAGTGAGTCGGGAGGCGTTGGCGATATCCCTAGCCCGTTAAAGTATTATAATCCTGAGTTGACTAAACAAATAAAAAAAATCGAAAGTGAAGTTGAACATTCTATGGTGTATGAGGGCTTGCCTGAATATCTGCAAGATGCCATGGCTCCTTTAGTCATACAAGTCAAAGTTGATAAACAGACTAAAGCCATTGTTAAAGCGGCAGATGATTTAGCTGCTTTTCACTATAGTTTATCAGAGGTAAATGGTGGTAACCGAGAGTTTATTGATGCAGCAAAATTGTTAGGAGAAAGAGTCTATAAGCATTGTCAGCAGTGGGAAGAAGTGAATGAGTATTATCATTCACAATTTCCTGCTTGTATGCAAACACTGGACGAGCTTTCGTGTCCAGATGATTAAGTCGGTTTATAATTGTTTATAAGTAGCAAAGAAATTTTTCAGTTTGTCTATCGCAGGTACTAATTCATCAACATGCGGTAAAAATACTAATCTAAAGTAATTCTGTGCTTTAATATTAAAGGCACTACCATGCACCAGTAGTATTTTTTCTTGTTTAAGTAAATCTAAAATCATTTTTTCATCGTTGGTGATATTAAATTTTTCAGCATCTACTTTCACAAATAAATACAATGCTCCCATTGCAGGGTGGCAGGATAAACCATCGATATCGTTGATCATTTTGGCGGCGACATTACGTTGCTTCAATAATCGACCGTCGCCAGTGATCAGTTCATTAATACTTTGATAACCGCCTAATGCTGTTTGAATAGCATGTTGGCTTGGTACATTAGAGCACATGCGCATTGAGGCTAAAATGGTCAACCCTTCTACATAATCTTCAGCGTGAATTTTAGGGCCAGATAAAACCATCCAACCAGCTCTAAATCCGGCAATTCGGTAATTTTTAGATAAGCCGCCCATCGTTATAATAAATACGTCTTGGCAAAGTGATGCGGTTGCAATATGTTTAGCATCATCATATAAAATTTTATCGTAAATCTCATCACTGAAAATAATTAGGCTGTGTTTTCTTGCTAGGGCAATAATGCCTTCTAATATTTCTTTAGGGTAAACTGCACCGGTAGGATTATTGGGGTTGATCAAAACAATCGCTTTGGTCTTGTCTGAAATTTTACTTTCCATATCCTCAAGATCAGGATACCAACTGTTTTCATCATCACAAATATAATGAACAGGATTACCACCAGAAAGTGCGACTGCGGCTGTCCATAATGGGTAATCAGGAGCAGGTATTAATACATCATCGCCATTATTAAGTAAGCCTTGCATCGCCATTACAATTAGCTCGCTAACGCCGTTACCGATAAAAATATCATCAACGCCAACATCTTTGATGCCTTGTTGTTGAAAGTATTGCATTACAGCAACACGAGCAGAATAAATACCTTGTGATTCACTATAGCCTTGCGAGTTAGGTAAATTATGAATTACGTCTTTTAAAATATCGTCAGGCGCTTCAAAACCAAAAGGAGCAGGGTTACCAATATTCAGTTTAAGAATTTTGTGCCCTTCATCTTCTAAACGACGTGCCTCGGCTGCTATTTGTCCTCTAATTTCATAACAAACATTGTTTAATTTAGATGACTTTATTATAGCTTTCATGATGAGGTTACTTCTTGAATTAATATGAATAGGTTAGTGATTTACATTGTTGCTAATATTAGCGACTATTGAAATAGCTAACGGTAAGTTTTTAATGATAAATTGGACTATTTTTGTTTAAAAGAATAGAACTTTAGCTTTTGCAACCCAAAAGGGGCAAATAGGCCCTTTCAAAAGTCACGTTATGTCATTTGCTAATATTAGTTAAAAATCGACATAACGTCTTCAATAGCAAGTAAAGATTTTTCACCTGTAATACGATTTTTAACTTCTATTTGTTCCGCATCTAAATTACGTTCGCCGATAATAATTAATAAAGGTGTACCCATTAATTCGTGATCTGCAAACATAACGCCAGGGCGCTCTTTTCTGTCATCAAATAGTACTTCAATACCCGCTTGGTTAAACTGTTCGTATAATGCTTCGGCCGTTTCTTTTACTCGTGCTGATTTTGCCATGTTCATTGGTACAATCGCCACCTGAAACGGCGCAATAGCTTTTGGCCATTTAATACC
Organism: Colwellia sp.; assembly: GCA_003521815.1. GTDB lineage: Bacteria > Pseudomonadota > Gammaproteobacteria > Enterobacterales > Alteromonadaceae > Colwellia. The sequence continues at coordinate 4,534 of DPHE01000069.1, read as the reverse complement.
ATATTTATCATGGTTTTGCTCAATGGCAGCAGCAACAATACGTGAGACGCCAATACCGTAGCAGCCCATCGTTAAGATTTGATTTTTACCCCCTTCATTTAATACTGCGCAGCCCATAGCTTCGGCATATTTTGTGCCTAATTGAAAAATATGACCTACTTCAATACCACGTTTAATAACAATATTTCCTTGGCCACAAGGACTAGGATCACCGGTTACAACATTACGAATATCTGCAACCTGATAAGTAGCACAATCTCTTTGCCAGTTTACACCGATTAAGTGATTGTCATTTTCATTAGCGCCACAAACAAAATCGCTTAATTGTGCAGCGCTGCGATCTACAATTATATCAATAGCTAAGCCAACTGGGCCAATAGAGCCAGCATTACAATTTGCAGCAGCTAATATTTGCTCTTCGTTGGCAAATGTTAGTGGTGAGGCTACTTGTGATAAATGTTCTACTTTTACTTCATTAAGTTGATGATCACCCCGAAGTACTAAGGCCACGATAGGTGTTTCACCTTGCTCATTTTCAATACCACAAACAAGTAGCGTTTTAACTGTAGTGTTTACATCAACAGTTAAAAAGTTTGCTACTTCTTCAATAGAGTTAACATCTGGGGTGGCAACTTTTTTCAATGCTTGTGTTGGCTCTGCGCGTGCTGTTTTTGGCGCTAATGCTTCGGCTTTTTCAACATTAGCAGCAAAGTCACTGGCATCACTAAAAGCGATGTCATCTTCACCTGAATCGGCAAGCACATGAAATTCATGACTGGCATCGCCGCCAATAGAGCCGGTGTCAGCTAAAACTGGGCGATAATCCAAACCTAAACGATCGAAAATACGACAATAAGTATCAAACATTGTTTGATAAGTCTTTTCTAAGGAATCTTGCTCTAAATGAAAAGAATACGCATCTTTCATTAAAAATTCACGACCACGCATCACACCAAACCGAGGACGAATCTCATCACGAAACTTGGTTTGAATTTGAAATAATGTTAACGGTAATTGTTTGTAACTATTTAGCTCGTTTGCAACTAACTTAGTGATTACTTCTTCATGTGTTGGGCCTAGAACGAAAGGGCGCTTATGGCGGTCATTTAAACGCAATAGCTCTGGACCATAATCATTTAATCGCCCAGATTCTTCCCATAAATCTGCAGGTTGAACCATTGGCATTAATATTTCGTTAGCACCGGCACGTTCCATTTCTTCGCGAACAATGTTTTCTACTTTTTTCAACACACGCAAACCAGTGGGCAGCCAAGTATATAAACCTGAAGCTAGGTTACGCACAAGACCTGCACGTAGCATTAATTGATGGCTAATAACTTCAGCACTAGCAGGGGTTTCTTTTAAAGTAGATAGTAAATATTGACTGGTACGCATCACTAAAATTTTCCGTAAAATACATGTAAGCGAGATTAGCTCTGATCAGACATGAAGACAAATGAAATTCTCGCTATTCTATCAGGGAGATTAGTGATGAAAAAGTAATAAATAATAAATTTTAACTCTCGTTATGTTCTTTATAGAAATAAGCACAAATACGGCCATAATAAAACTGTCGATAAAGGCTTTATTTTGTGCAGAGGTTGAGTATAGTGCGACTTATTGAAAAAGTGTTATTTCACTATTAACGGGAAACCCATGAACATTAGTTTAGTTAGAGCCGATTATAAAAATGAGCAACATGCTAAAGATTTAATTATGCTATTAAATGCTTATGCGCTTGATGAAATGGGGGGTACTGAAGCGCTAAGTAGTGAGGTACAAAAAAATCTTGTACCAACCATGAGTAAACGTAGTGATGTATTTACGGTACTTGCTTATGTTGATGAAGAGCCTGCAGGTATTATTAATTGCGTAGAAGGTTTTTCTACTTTTAGTTGTAAATCATTAATAAATATACATGATTGTGGCGTTTTAGCTAAATACCGTGGTCTTGGTTTGAGTTTGAAAATGTTTGGTAAAGTGGAAAAAATAGCAAGAGAAATGGGCTGTTGTAAATTAACCCTAGAAGTTTTACAGGGGAACAAGGTAGCTCAAAATGCCTATAAAAAATTAGGCTTTTCTGGTTATGAACTAGATCCTAAACTAGGGCATGCACTTTTTTGGGAAAAGAAATTAAAGTAGCCGTAGTCAGTAAAAATAATTCCGTTAAAACGAAATGGGTTTTCTTTTACCTTTTTTAGCAGTAGATTCATCGTTGGATATTACTGCTGATTTCTTAACGGGCTTAACCATTTGTTCCTGCTTAGGAGCAAAACTAGCCATACTTTTTGTTTCAGTCGGCTTTTCTATTTTATCTGCATTGAATTCATTTTCTAAATTTTCATTCACAATGATCTGTAACGTTTCACCATTAAATTCAACGATGTCGTTATCATAAACTTTTTTCCGTTTTTGATACTCGACTTCCCCATTTAGTAAAACGTAGCCTTCACTAATAACCACTTTGGCTTCACCACCGCCAGCGACTAAATTAGCAATTTTTAATAATTTACATAATTCTATAGGTTGTTGATCTAACTCTATTTCTAAATAACTTTCTGACATTATATTATTCAATTCACTTAAAAAATAATCAATGCTATTTTATCAGCAATTGATGTATTAAAAAATATAAAACTAAAAATAACTTGATTAAGTGGTTAGACCAGTGCTTTAATCAGCACTAATCTATTTAGCTGAAAGCATGTATTTGAAACTCCAGCTATTAAAATCATCTAGTGGTAGGAGCAAAAATGCTTAGTTACAAGGCACCCATAACAGACATAAAATTTTTAATTGAAGATGTTTTTGATTATTATGATCACTATAAAAAATATCCAGAATTTGAAGACGCAACTCCTGATATGGTTGATGCTATTTTTCAAGAGTGTGCCAAGTTTTGTGAAAATGAACTACTTCCTTTATACCAAAGTGGTGATAAGGAAGGCTGCAAATGGGACAAAGGTGTTGTAACTACACCTAAAGGCTTTAAAGCCGCGTATGATCAATATGTAGCGGGTGGATGGCAAAGTTTATCTCATCCTGTCGAGCATGGTGGGCAAGGTCTACCCCCTTCGTTAGGTATGGTTAAGTCTGAAATGATGGGCACAGCAAATTGGTCGTGGTCTATGTATCCCGGTTTAAGCCATGGCGCTATGAATACGGTACAAACTCACGGGAGTAATGAGCAAAAAAAATTATACCTAACCCAGCTAACAGAGGGCACTTGGACGGGCACTATGTGTTTAACCGAGCCTCAATGTGGTACTGATTTAGGCCAAGTAAAAACTAAAGCTACGCCAAATGGCGATGGTACTTATAATATTACCGGGACTAAAATTTTCATCTCTGCTGGAGAACATGATTTAACCGATAATATAATTCATATTGTTCTTGCTAGGCTCCCGGATGCGCCAGCTGGCACTCGTGGTATTTCTTTATTTATTGTGCCTAAGATTAAAACAGATGCTCAAGGGAATTTAGGCGAGGGTAACCATGTTACCTGTGGTTCTATTGAAGATAAAATGGGTATTAAGGCTTCTTCTACTGCGGTATTAAATTTTGACAATGCAGTTGGCGAATTAATAGGTCCTGAAAATAAAGGCTTAGAATGTATGTTCACCTTTATGAATACTGCTCGTGTCGGTACCGCTTTACAAGGAATATGTAGTGCTGAGTTGGCTTATCAAAATTCATTGATTTACGCTAAAGAGCGATTGTCTATGCGTGCGCTTACGGGAAAAAAATTTCCAGAACAAGTTGCTGATCCTATTATCGTTCATCCTGATGTACGTAAAATGTTGATGACACAAAAAGCGATTTCTGAAGGCGGCCGTGCCATGATTTATTATACGGCTAAAATTGTTGATGATATTGAAATGGCTAAAACTGATGCGGATAGAAAAGCCGCAGATGACAAATTAGGTTTTATTACACCTATCTTAAAAGCATTCTTAACTGAGCTTGGTTGTGAAAGTGCCAGTCATGGTTTACAAATATTTGGTGGCCATGGTTACATTAAAGAGTGGGGCATGGAGCAAATTGTTCGTGATGTTCGTATTGCAACGCTTTATGAAGGAACAACGGGAATTCAAGCATTAGATCTTTTAGGTCGCAAAATTTTACTATCACGTGGTAAATCGTTAAAAGCTTTTACTAAAGAAGTTTTAATATTTTGTAAAGATAAAAGCATGATTTCGAGTAATCCGCATAAGCGTCAAATGAATAAATTTATTTGGCCTTTGAGTAAATCAGTTGCGAATTGGCAGCAATACTCTTTACGTTTAGCGTTAAAAGCTAAGAAAGATAGAGATATTGTTGGCTCTGCGTCTGTTGATTATTTGATGTATTCTGGTTATATAGTTATGGCCTATTTTTGGGCACAAATGGCTCAAACAGCCTATGAAAAGTTAGCCACGGATGTCGAAAACCGTGACTTTTACCGAGCAAAAATTAAAACGGCAGAGTTTTACTTTGAACGAATGTTGCCAAGAACTAAATCATTAGCTAAAACCATGATGGCAGATCCAAAAAC
>DPHE01000002.1:19812-38626 GCA_003521815.1 Colwellia sp. | reverse complement strand
AATTGTTTTTTCAAAACCAGCCATGTCACCGATAAAATCAACGCCGCTAATCGTATAGGTTTCGCCTTCTGTTATATTTAAAGCAATATAGACTGATTGCTTATCTGGTGTCATAGAGACTTGGGTGGAATCCGCTTTAAAACGGAGGTAACCACGATCTAAATAATAACTGGTAATAGTTTCCATATCACCTTGTAACGTTTGTTTTTGATACCTATCTTGCGCCATAAAATCCCACCATGGCGAATCAAAGGTTAACTCTGTTTTCTCAAGTAATTGGGCATCGGTGAAAACCTCATTACCAATGATGTTTATTTGTTTAATCGCCGCCGCATCACCTTCAGTAAAAGTAAACTCAAGGTTAACTCGGTTTCTAGGTAGATGAGTTACGGTTGTAGATACATCGGCATTATATTTACCTACGCTATGATAAAAATCTTCCAATCCCATCTCAATGCCTGAAATAACAGTACGGTCAAGTGTTTCACCAACACGAATATTACTACCATCTAGACTGTCAGTTAACTGTTCATCTTTTAAATCACTATTACCTTCAAAAGTAATTCCACTGATTGTCTCGCGTTCTCGAACACGATAAATAATACGGTTGCCGTCGCGATACGCGCGAATATCATTAAAGTGTCCTGATTTATATAACGCTTTTATTGATTGTGAAATTCTAAATTTATTTAAAGTATCACCAATATTAAACGGAATATGCGTTAAGGCAGCACCTAAAGCAACACGCTGTAAACCCTTTACTTCAATATCTTCAATTTTAAATTCTTGTGCAGCTTGTGCTGTTGTACCTAAAGCGCCTAAACAAATGGCAAAGGCTAATTTTTTAATTATCATATATTTTAACTTTATTACTTCTTCTTATCACTGCGTAAATTACACGCTGTAAGCTACAAGGTGTAAGTATTACACCTTAAAATATAACAGACATATACCCTATATCTAACCCAATACCCGACTAAAATCATTAAATAAAGCGATGCTCATTAGAGCCAATAATGCTAAGGCTCCAAACTTGAATCCCGCCTCTTGAACATTCTCAGGAACCGGCTTTCCTGTTAAAAGCTCTATAACATAATAGAGTAAGTGTCCGCCATCAAGTACTGGCAACGGTAAAAGGTTAATTATTCCTAAATTAATACTAATTAGCGCTAAAAAGCCTAAAAAATAAACAAAACCATACCCTGCACTATCACCTGCTCCTTGAGCAATAGCTATTGGACCACTTAAATTTTTAACAGAAACATCACCTGTTATTAACTTTCCTATCATATCAAAACTTAAAGTGATCAAACCCCAAGTACGATTGACACTTTCAGTTAGCGAAGAAAAAACACCATAACTGATGTTTATTTTATATTCGGCCGGCCAGTCATCGGCTTTAGGTGAAACCCCCAAATAACCAATTAACTCGCCATTACTGTCAATACCTTTAGGCATGAGCTGTAAAACCTGATTACTACCTTCACGCTCCACTGTAATATTAACAACTTCATCAGGGTAACCTTTAATTTTCTTAGAAAAATCTGTCCAACCCTCTGACAAATATTCATCATTAAGCGCAATAAGCTTATCACCTACTTTTAGTCCCCCTTTTTCTGCGGGACTATCCTTACCAATACGAGCAAGTTCATTATACACTTGTGGACGATAAGGTATTACTCCTAGGCTTGTCAAGGCAGAAACTTTTTCAGGTGAGAACTGCCAATTTTCAGTACTTAATTGATGAGAACTAACATACTGACTATCCGCATTCTTCGTTTTTATCACAATAGACGCGGAGCCTATTTCGCCAATCAACGCTAAGTTCACATCTTGCCAGTCACGTATTGATTTTCCCGCAACTTCAACTATTTCAGCTTTGTTTGGTAAGAGTGCCTGTGCAGCGATCGATTCAGGAATAATATCCCCTACAATAGGTTTAATACTAGGCACACCAATTAAAAACATTAAATAAAAGGCAACAATAGCAAAAGCAAAATTGGCAAAAGGTCCCGCAGCAATAATAGCGATACGTTGATACACCGACTTACTATTGAACGTTTTATCTTTATCCTGCTCTGATACTTGGTCAACACGCTCATCAAGCATTTTGACATAACCACCAAGTGGTATCATAGCAACAACATATTCAGTGCCATCTTGTCCTGTTTTTCGCCACAACGCTTTACCAAAACCTACGGAAAAGCGCTCTACTTTCACACCATTTTTTCGTGCTACCCAAAAGTGACCATATTCATGTACGGTAACTAAAATACCAAGTGCAATGACAAAAGAGGCTAAATTCCAAATAAAATCAAACATGTCTACTTCTGTTCCTTAAGCTTGCTCTGTGAAAATTTCTCTACAATTGATAGAGCAAATTCTCTAGCGCGTGTATCTAAGGAAATGACCTCATTAATATTACCTACCTGTTCTGAGACAAATTTCCTCACAGAAGTTTCATTTATTTTATAAATATCGGTAAATTTAATCTGTTCGTCTAAAAAAGCAGCGACAGCCACTTCATTTGCCGCATTAAGAGCAGTACAAGCGCCTTGACCACTTTTACACGCCTCTATCGCTAACTTTAAATTAGGGTACTTTTCATAATCTACTGCTTGAAATTCAAATGAGGGGGTATTAAAAAAATCTAACGGGAGAACCCCTGATTCAATTCGATCTGGATACGCTAAAGCATGCGCAATAGGTGTACGCATGTCAGGATTACCCATTTGAGCAATCACCGAGCCATCTTTATATTGCACCATAGAATGGATAGTACTTTGCGGATGTAACACCACTTGAATATCAGCCGCTTCAACATTAAATAACCACTTCGCTTCAATAAATTCTAAACCTTTATTCATCATGGTTGCTGAATCAACTGATATTTTCCGCCCCATATCCCAGTTTGGGTGGGCACAAGCTTCATTGGGTGTAACACACTCAAGTTCAGATACTAACCTTGTTCTAAAAGGACCACCAGATCCTGTTAGTAAGATTTTACTGATGCCATTTTGTGCTAACTGACAATGGCCTACCCTCGCTTGCTCTTGCCAAGGTAAACTTTGAAATATAGCATTATGCTCACTATCAATTGGTAAAAGCTCTGCCCCCGATTGTTTAACCGCTTCAATAAAAATAGCGCCGGAGGTAACTAACGCTTCTTTGTTGGCTAATAACACCCGTTTACCGGCTTGTACCGCAGCTAGTGTTGGCATCAAGCCAGCAGCGCCAACAATGGCAGCCATTACCGTATCAGTCTGCTTTGATCTTGCAAGTTCAACGAGTGCATCAACACCTGATTTAACCTCGATAAACTCAAGGTTTTCACCAGCTAAACGTGAAGCTAATTGCTCTGCATGGGGAACTGATACCATCACTACTGTCTTAGGTTGAAACTCAAGGCACTGTGAAAATATTTTATCAACACTCCTATTTGCAGATAAACTAACCACGTTAAATTTATCACGATGTAAACGGATAACATCAAGGGTATTAATACCAATAGAGCCTGTAGAGCCGAGGATGCATATTTGACGTTTATTTGATTTATTTTTCAACATATATACTTTTTAACATATTATTTTTTTTCAACTAAACTTTCAGACACCGCTACCAACCGAATAACACATAACAAAGAGCAAAAACCGGTGCTGTCGCCGTAAGGCTGTCAATTCTATCTAAAATACCACCATGTCCGGGTAAAATAGAACCGCTATCTTTAACCCCTGCTTGGCGCTTAAACATACTTTCATTAAGATCACCTAGCACAGACACTGTCGTAATTAACACAGTCACCAGTAAGACTGTGACAACTTGCTCGCTAGACCAGTTAAGATTGTAAGCAGCAACAGCGACCAATAGACAAGCAGACACAACACCCCCTAAAAAGCCTTCAAAGGTTTTACCTGGACTAACATTGGGCATCAATTTATTTTTACCTATGGCTTTACCGACAAAATAAGCTCCTACATCAGCACTCCATACCATCAAAAATAAAAACATTAATAATTGAGCACCATGATAAGCGTCAGCTTGATAATCATTAGTACGGATGACCATTAAAGCGACCCAAGTAGGTACGAGGGTTAACCAGCCAAACATGCCACGAACAGAGCGATGCTTAGACCAAAAGCTACTTGAATTAGGATAAGAAAACATCAAAAAAGCAGAAAAAACCCACCAAGCAACAGCTAGCCATAATAGAGCCACCGCATAACTATGTAACTCTTTGCTATTAAGCCATAAATCACTAGGAGATAATAAAAACCATATAGCACCAATTAGAACAAGGGTAGTGGCAACAAAACTTATGCGTTTAGTTTTGCTTTTAAAGCCCATTAACGGGCCCCACTCCCAAGCACCAATACCGATAATAATCATTAATAAGGCTGCGAAATAGGCTAATGGTAAATAAAATATAGCTAAGATTGCCGCAGGCGCTAAAATCAATGCGGTAATAATTCGTTGTTTAAGCAATTTATATCCTTTTTATCGTAGTGATAGGTTTAAATTTCCGAAGAGAATAAACTCAAATAAAACATACCTTTACTACTTTTTTTATTATTAATATATTTCTACCTGTTTGTTGGTATTCATAGAATAATATCCACAAACAGTGTGCAATTTGTTAGTTATTCATATCAACTATGTATTGACGACTTGTTCACCTGTTTTGCCGAAACGTCGTTCTCGTTGATCAAAAACATCAATAGCTTGTGCAAACTCACTTTCATTGAAGTCCGGCCATAGTACATCTGTAAAATAAAACTCAGCATACGCTGCTTGCCACAATAAGAAGTTACTAATTCGATAATCACCGCCCGTTCGAATTAATAAATCTAGCCTTGGCAGTTGCGCTAAACAGGTATGTTTATTTAATGACTCTTCATTTATATCATCAATACTTATGTCATTATTTAGTACTTGACTAGCAAGGTTTTTAGCCGCATTAGTAATATCCCAACGTCCGCCGTAATTTGCCGCAACAGATAAAACTAAGCCCGTATTATTTGCTGTTAATTGCTCAGATTTAGTAATACTTTTTTGTAATTTATCTGAAAATCGGCTTAAATCACCAATCACTTGAAAGCGAATATTGTTTTTATGTAAACGTTTAACTTCTTTAGTTAATACAAACATAAACAAATCCATCAACATACTTACTTCTTTTTCTGGTCGTTGCCAATTTTCACTACTAAAAGCAAACAGCGTCAACGCTTTTACTTCTGCTTTACGCGCACCTCTAACAACAGCGCGAACAGATTCCACACCCGCTTTATGCCCTGCAATACGTCCTTTACCTTGAGCTTGCCCCCAACGACCATTACCATCCATAATGATGGCAATATGTTGCGGTGTTTTTTTTACATCCTTTTTGAAGACTAAATCAGTTGCCACAATCATCCTTTCCATATATACAAAAAACGTCCATCAGTTTTGCGACTTTCTGGCGTAATTTCAGCAGACGTTTTTAGATTTCCATTAACTCGGCTTCTTTCTTTGCTAATACTTCATCAATTTGCTTAATATAAGTATCAGTAATTTTTTGAATACCATCTTCGGCTTGATGATGCTCATCTTCACTGATATCCTTTTCTTTAAGTAAACTTTTAAAGTCAGAGTTTGCATCACGGCGAATATTACGAATAGCAACTTTACCCCCTTCAGCTTCACCCCGAACCACTTTCACTAAATCTTTACGACGTTCTTCAGTCAGTGGTGGTAATGGAATACGAATTAGCGTGCCATTAGATTGTGGGTTCAAACCTAAATCAGATTTCATAATAGCTTTTTCAACAGCACTAATCATACCTTTATCAAAAACAGTAATTGATAAATTACGCGCATCGGGTACTGAAATATTACCCACTTGACTCAACGGTGTTTCCATACCGTAGTAATCAACACTAATATTATCAAGCAAAGATGCATGAGCACGACCCGTTCTAACTTTATTAAGGCTACTCTTTAAAGACTCTATGCTTTTTGCCATACGCTCTTGCGCATCTTGTTTAATTTCATCTATCACGTGATTCTTCCTAAAAAATTCAAATATTATTATATGATACTAACTTGCTAATTAAGTATTGCCTATTATTTATTAATAATAACAGTACCTTCATTACTTCCCATCACCACAGATTTGAGTGCGCCAGGTTTATTCATGTTAAAGACACGAATTGGCATATTATGATCACGCGCTAAAGTAAAAGCGGCTAAATCCATCACCTTTAACTCTTTATCTAATACTTGGTCAAAGGTTAGGCTACTATATAATTCAGCCTCTGGATTTTTAACTGGGTCTTCAGAATAAATCCCATCAACTTTTGTTGCTTTTAATACGACATCGGCTTCAATTTCAACACCACGTAAACAGGCGGCAGAATCCGTAGTAAAGAAAGGATTGCCTGTGCCCGCAGAAAAAATAACCACGCGACCCGATTTTAGTAAACTAATTGCATTTGCCCAGTTGTAGCGTTCACACACGCCAGCTAAATCAATAGCAGACATCAAACGAGTATTAACAAAAGCACGGTGTAATGCGTCACGCATTGCTAAACCATTCATCACGGTAGCTAGCATACCCATTTGGTCACCCACTACTCGGTTCATACCTGCTTCAGCGAGACCCGCACCACGAAATAAATTCCCTCCACCAATAACAAGACCGACTTGGACATCCATCTCAACTAATTCTTTAATTTCTTGAGCCATACGATCAAGCACTTTAGGATCAATTCCAAAGCCCTCATCCCCCATTAGTGCTTCGCCACTAAGTTTGAGAAGAATACGACGATAAGTTGGTCTTGAATTAACACTCATAAGAGATAAGTTCCTATTGATGATGGAGTACTTTGGCTAAAATTAACCGCAGTTATTTTAATACGTTTCACACAGTCACGAAAGGATTAACTGAAAAAACTCTATTCTTCTATTACTTTGCTTAAAATACAGGCAATAAAAAACGCCTAACTTGATAAACAAGGTAGACGTTTTAGACTAATTCTAACTAGTTGAGCGAATAACAAGGCGCTTGAGTTTTTTTACCTTAGGCGCATATAACTATATGTAACTAAGTAAAAAAACGAATGCAACGAAATTAGTCGTTCAAATAGGACGAATTAAGCTTTAGCAGCAGCAATTTGTGCTTCAACTTCAGCAGCAAAATCTTCTTCTTTCTTAGCAATACCTTCACCAACTTCTAAACGAACGAAGCTAGCTACTGTAATACCTTTTTCTTTCAATACTGCACCAACAGTCTTTTTAGGTTCCATGATGAACGCTTGACCAGTTAAAGATACTTCGCCTGTAAATTTCTTCATACGGCCGATGATAATCTTTTCAAGTAAATCAACAGGTTTCTTTTTGTTTTCATCTAATGCATCGTTTTCAGCTTTTAATATGTCTAACTGAATACGTTGTTCATTATCAACAACTGCTGCAGGCACATCTTCAGGGTTAACGAAATCCGGCTTACTTGCAGCAACATGCATTGCAATGTGCTTTAATGATTCCGCATCACCTTCACCTGAAACAACAACACCGATAGTAGCACCATGACTATATGATGCTAACGTAGCACCTTCAATGTATTCAACACGACGAACATTGATGTTTTCACCAATTTTAGTCACTAGTGTAATTCGTTGTTCTTCAAATTGTGCTTGTAACTCTTCAATTGTTGCTTTTGAAGCAATCGCTGCATCAGCAACTGCATTAGCAAAACCTAAGAAGTTATCATCTTTAGCAACAAAATCTGTTTGACAGTTTACTTCAACAAGTGCCGCAACACCGTCAACAGTTTTAATTAAAATGGTGCCTTCAGCAGCGATATTTCCTGCTTTTTTAGCCGCTTTTGCTTGGCCGTTCTTACGCATATTTTCAATCGCAAGTTCCATGTCGCCTTCAGCTTCTTGTAACGCTTTTTTACAATCCATCATGCCTGCAGCTGTGCGTGCACGAAGTTCTTTAACCATTGCAGCTGTAACTGTCATAGGTAATTCCTCTGTTTTCAGTTATCCCCGTATAACGATTAACGTCATGTGATAAAACAACAAAGTTACGGGAATAAAGTGTAAATTAGGGTGTCATAAAAACATTGCTTGAACTATAACTTCTAGAATTATAACCCGTGCTAACAATGTTTTTATGAGTAAACGAAATGTTTTACTTAACTACATGACTATATTTAGTCGGTGTAATTATTCAGTTTCAACAAAACCGTCTTTTTCTGCTTGTACAACGATGTTTTGCTCACGACCAGAAATCACGGCGTTAGCAATAGCGTCACAGTATAAAGTTACTGCACGGATTGCATCATCGTTACCTGGAACAATGTAATCAATGTTGTCAGGGTTTGAGTTAGTATCAACAACAGAAATTACTGGGATACCTAGGTTGTTTGCTTCTTTAATAGCAATGTGCTCGTGGTCAGCATCGATGATAAAGATAACATCAGGTAAACCACCCATGTTCTTAATACCACCTAAGCTTTTATCAAGCTTTTCCATTTCACGAGTACGCATTAACGCTTCTTTTTTAGTTAAAGCTTCAAAAGTACCGTCAGTGCTTTGAGATTCAAGATCTTTTAAACGTTTGATTGATTGACGAACTGTTTTCCAGTTAGTCAACATACCACCTAACCAACGATGATTAACGAAAAACTGATCAGATTTTATCGCAGCGTCTTTAATTGCTTCACTTGCAGCACGTTTAGTACCAACAAATAAAACCTTACCTTTTTTAGAAGAAACATTGTTAATAAAAGCAAGTGCTTCATTAAACATTGGAAGTGTTTGTTCAAGGTTGATGATATGAACTTTATCGCGAGCACCGAAAATGAATGGTTTCATTTTTGGATTCCAGTAACGAGTTTTGTGACCAAAATGAACACCAGCTTTAAGCATATCGCGCATTGAAACGTTTGACATTTAAATTTCCTTTATGGGGTTAAGCGTTCATACACCCAATATACACGACTCTTTTTGCTACTATCTTAAGTTAATTAATAGAATAACTAACAAGATATAAATAAGCAGAGCACCCCGGTATACCTTTAATAGATGTATGTGAGTTTATAATAAAATCAACTCACCTTTAATTCATATTAAAGAGATAAGCTGACCGATTTAATTGACACTAAAATTAACGATATTACGTTTAAATTCTAATACTAGAAAGCAATCAAATAATAACAATAATTTCAGCGCGGAACTTTATACCATAAAACAGATAATTTAACTAGAAAAAAAATTATCTGGGCTATTGAACAATATCGCGTTAAAATCGCTGTTATATGAAGTAAAATCAAAGTAAATCTTAACTATTTTAGGTAAACAATGACAACATCCATACCATCCGCTCAGTTATTTTTTCTTTATGACAATCATTGTCCTTGGAGTTATGTAGTAACGCCACTTATTAATGAGATCACCGAAGCCTTTCCTGACATTGAATTACATTTATGGCACACGGCTTATTTTGACGGTAGAAATGATAGTAATATCAATAGCAAAAATGCAATACTCGATGCAGTAGAAGATGTTGCCAACATTAGTTTTTCAAGTAATTACCAGGATATACTTGATCACACTACCAATTCAACGTTGTCAGCCAACTTAATGACTTGGGCGCAATATAAAACCCCAAAATTAGCACTAGCGTTACTCAATGCATTGCAACAGGCACACTTTGAACAAGGTAATAAATTAGCTAAACAGTCTGACTTTGACGACATCATAGCAACGTTAAAAATATCGCCACCCGCAAAGATTTTTAAAGACAAACTTAACAATGATGTTTTAATACAATTAGAAGAAATCTATTCGCTTCAAGAAATAATAAATACAGAGGCTATCCCTGCATTATTACTCGCTATTGGCGAAGAGTTAATTTTGCTCAATCATAATTTCTATTTAACAGAGCCCGAAGCGATTGTTGATGCTGTTCAATTAGAATTAAATAAACACTCCTAAATCCCCCAAAAAAGTAAAGAGAATATCATGGCCATACAGATTAAAAGCCAAGAAGAAATTGCCAAAATGCGCATTGCAGGCCAATTAGCTTGCGATGTATTAGAGATGATCACCCCTTATGTTAAAGCCGGTATCACGACAGATGAATTAAACACCTTATGCGCTGATTATACCGAAAAGGTGCAAGAGGCTATTTCAGCGCCTCTTAATTACCATGGTTTTCCAAAATCTATTTGTACCTCTATTAATTATGTTGTGTGTCACGGTATACCAGACAATACTAAACTGATCAACGGCGATATTATTAACATTGATATTACGGTAATTAAAGACGGTTACCATGGAGATACCAGTAAAATGTTTTTAATTGGTGACGTTTCTCCAGAAAATAGTCGTTTGTGTCGTTTAGCTCAAGAGTCTCTATATATCGGATTGAAGAAAGTAAAACCGGGTGCAGCCTTCGGCGATATTGGTGCAGCGATTCAAAAGTTTATCAAAAGCAAAGGCCGTTACAGTATTGTTAAAGATTATTGTGGACATGGTATTGGTACAGAGTTTCACGAAGAGCCTCAAATTGTTCATTATAAGAACAATGATAAAACTAAAATGCTTGAGGGTATGTGTTTTACCATTGAACCTATGATTAATTTAGGTAAAGCCACAACCATTCTTGATAAACAAGATAACTGGACTGTTTATACCAGTGATAATAAAAATTCTGCTCAATGGGAACACACCATTGTTGTGACAAAAACAGGTTGTGAAATTTTAACCTTACGTGAAGAAGAGACTATTAGTAGAATGCTTCATAATTAATAATTTCAATATAAAATATCATACGTTATAAATTATTCGCCACGCTAACACTCACGAAAGCATCAAAGGTATACATTTGACTAATCATTCACTGAACAATCATATCGTTCCCACGCATTTTATTGAAACATTAGAGATAACTGAAGACAGTTTATCTAGCAAAGAGATTTGTCAATTAACCACAAGTTTTAATGATTGGCTAAAACAAGTTTTTAATGATAATGATGTGAACGATTTATTAGTTTCCAGAGCAGCTTTTGTTGATGCAATACTGAATAAACTTTGGTGTCAGCATCATTTAGATGAGTTTCAAATTAGTTTGATTGCTGTTGGCGGTTATGGTCGTGGAGAACTTCATCCTTATTCAGATATTGATATTTTACTACTAACGCCAAATAGTATTGACACTGAACTGGAAGAAAAAATATCAAGATTTATCACTCAACTTTGGGATATCAAGCTAGATATTGGCCATAGTGTTCGCTCAATTCAAGAATGTTTAAAACAAGCTGCTAATGATATTACTGTTGTCACTAACTTAATGGAAATGCGACAAGTGGCCGGCAATGACACACTAACTCAGCAACTCCTTCCATTACTCAATAAAGATGTATTTTGGACCTCTGAAAAATTCTTTGTTGCTAAACGCAAAGAACAAGAAAAACGTCACCTACAATATCATGGCGCAGCTTACACTCTAGAACCAAACATAAAAGCCAGCCCTGGTGGTTTACGTGATCTACAAACTATAGCTTGGGTAGCAAAGCGGCATTTTTTAGCCGATTCATTAGAAGAACTAGTAGAGCATCACTATTTATTTCCGAATGAATTATCTGAACTACTTGAGACGCAGGATTATTTATGGCGTATGCGTTTTGCACTTCATTTTGTTGCTAAACGTAATGAAAATCGCTTATTGTTTGATTATCAAACTGATGTTGCCAAGATGATGGGATTTGGTGATGAAGGTAAAGCACCTGTTGAGCGTATGATGAAGCGTTATTTTAGAATAATAGCCCGTGTTGGCGAACTAAATACTATTTTATTACAACGCTTTAAACAGGAAATAATACAAGACGCAGAACAAACAACTAGCATTACCATTAATAAAGACTTTGAATTAACAGATAAATTAATTAATACCACCAACGACAGAATTTTTATGCGGTCGGTTAAAATTCTCGAAATGTTTTTGATTATAGCGCAAGAGCCGAGCATTAAAGGCATTCATTCCCATACCTTAAGATTAATGCGTAATGCTCGTCGCCGTTTAATTTCAGGCTTACTCGACTACGCTCAATGTCGTCAGATTTTTATGGCCATTATTAAGCACCCTCGAGGTTTAGGTTTAGCATTTAATTTGATGCATAAACATGGCATTATCGGCTCATATTTACCTTCATGGCGCAATATTGTCGGACAAATGCAATTCGATTTATTCCATGCTTATTCGGTAGATGAACATAGTTACCGCGTGGTAAAAAATCTTTATCAATTCAGTCAAAAAGAGCATAACCATAAGTTTCCATTGTGCAGTAAAATAATGCAGAGAGTTCGTAAACCTGAAGTATTGTATTTAGCGGGTATCTTTCATGATATTGCTAAAGGACGCGGTGGTGATCATGCAAAACTAGGCGCGGTAGATGCCTTAATGTTTTGTCAATCTCATCAAATGAGTAAGTATGATAGTAAGATGGTTTCATGGCTCGTCGAAACCCACCTGTTAATGTCTGTTACTGCTCAACGTCGTGATATCAGTGATGAAAATGTTATTCGCGCTTTTGGTAAAGTAGTTCGCGATGAAGCACATCTTGATTACCTTTACTGTTTAACTGTCGCTGATATGCGAGCGACTAACGAAAGTTTATGGAATAGTTGGAAAGCAAACCTATTACAAGATTTATATTTTAATACACTGCGTGCATTTCGCCGAGGCTTATCAAAACCAGTAGAAACACGCTCAAAAATAAGAGAGAACCAGCAACAAGCACTCGATATTTTAGCAGACACTGATGTTGCTGAAAGCGACTTAAAATCTCTATGGCAAGAGTTCAAGGTTGATTATTTTTTACGCTACTCACCCGAACAAATTGCTCGACATTGCCAACGGATTATTGGCCATGATAGAAATGAACCTTTAGTGATCATTAGTGCTGAGTCATATCGAGGAGGCACCGAAGTATTTATTTTTGCAAAGGAAAAACTCAATACATTTTCTAATACCGTTGACTTGTTAGGTACGAAAAAGCTATCGATACATGATGCAAAAATTATCACCACTAAAACAGGCTATACCGTTAATACGTTTATCGTGCTAGATTCTCGAGGAAAAGCGCTTAAAGAAAGTTATCAAACACAAGCAATAGCGGACACATTGAGTGAGAGACTAAAACAAGATGATATTTGTGATATTCCGCTTCAGCCTATGCGTAGAGAAGTAAAACAGTTCCAGTTCCCACTGCAAGTTAGCTTTATTAAAATAAAGGCCAAAAGTAAAACGATGATTGAAATCATAACATTAGATAGGCCAAGAGTGCTATCAAATATAGCGCAAGTATTTCAACAGCTAAAAATCAATATTCACTCAGCTAAGATCACCACATTTGGTGAAAAAGCTGATGATGTTTTTACTATTTCAACCAGTGAAAACACTGCATTAAATGATGAAGAGAAGCAGATATTATCTGACAAATTAACGCAAGAATTAGACTAACAATCACACCATAGGAATTTTTAAATGACTGACTTAACAGTATTAGCAAGTACGATAGAACAAGCTTTTGAAGACAGAGCAAACATTACACCTACAACTGTTTCCAGTGAAGTTAAAACAGCAGTTTTAGATGCACTTGCTGCCTTAAACAATGGCTCAGCTCGTGTAGCAGAAAAAATTGACGGCCAATGGCATGTACATCAATGGTTAAAAAAAGCCGTTTTATTATCTTTCCGTATTTGGGATAACCAAGTTATTGACGGCGCTGAAAGTACTTTTTTCGATAAAGTACCAATGAAATATGATGGCTACACGCAAGCAATGTTTGAAGCTGATGGTGTGCGCGTAGTACCCGGTGCATCAGTACGAACAGGTAGCTATATAGGTAAGAATGTTGTGGTAATGCCTAGTTTTGTTAATATCGGTGCATATGTTGATGAAGGCTGTATGGTTGATGCATGGGCAACCGTTGGTTCATGTGCTCAAATTGGTAAAAACGTACATTTATCAGGTGGCGTTGGTATCGGTGGGGTATTAGAGCCTTTACAAGCAGGACCAACAATTATTGAAGATAATTGCTTTATTGGTGCTCGCTCTGAAATTGTTGAAGGTGTAGTGATTGAAGAAGGCGCAGTTATTTCAATGGGTGTATACATTGGCCAAAGCACACGTATTTTTGATCGTGAAACAGGCGAAGTACATTATGGACGCGTACCAGCAGGCTCAGTTGTTGTGCCGGGTAATTTACCGTCTAAATGTGGTAATTACAGCTTATACGCTGCGATCATAGTGAAAAAAGTTGATGCTAAAACACGTGGTAAAGTTGGTATTAATGAACTATTACGTTTAGCTGAATAAGTACACTGTTTTAGATACTTTTTATTAAATAGTAATAAAAAGCCCCTGTAACAAGTTGTGTTACAGGGGCTTTTTTTACTCAATATATTCGCTATCTTTTTTCTTTAAGTTTCTCATCCAATTCTTCAATTTTTGCTTTCCAAATAGCTGGGCCAGTTACATGAGCAGACTCACCTGAGCTATCAACAGCAACGGTTACCGGCATGTCTTCAACTTCAAATTCATAAATAGCTTCCATACCGAGATCTTCAAAAGCAACAACACGCGCTTTCTTAACCGCTTTAGAAACTAAATAGGCTGCACCACCTACTGCCATTAAATATACTGATTTATGCTTTTTAATGTTTTCTACCGTAGCTGCCCCACGTTCAGATTTACCAATTGAACCTAGAAGTCCCGTTTGAGATAACATTAATTCAGAAAATTTATCCATACGCGTGGCGGTAGTTGGGCCTGCTGGACCAACCGCTTCATCACCAACAGCATCAACTGGACCAACGTAATAGATAAATTTATCAGTGAAATCAACTGGTAATTCTTCGCCTGCAGCAAGCATATCTGAAATACGCTTGTGCGCAGCATCTCTTCCCGTAAGAATGGTGCCACTAAGTAATACCGTCTCACCAGTTTTCCACTCAGCAATATCAGCTTTTGTTAACCCATCGACATTAACACGACGAACACCCTCACCTACTTCCCAAGTAATGTCTGGCCATTCTTCTAATTTAGGCGGAGTTAAGTCAGCAGGGCCAGAGCCATCAAGATGAAAATGTACGTGGCGAGTCGCGGCACAATTAGGGATCATCACGACAGGTTTAGATGCTGCATGGGTTGGAACAGAATTAATTTTCACATCAACTACAGTAGTTAAGCCGCCAAGGCCTTGTGCGCCAATGCCCAATTTATTAACACGTTCAAAAATCTCTAATCGTAATTCTTCTTCAGCATTTTGCGGACCTCTATCCACTAAATCTTGAATATTAACCGGATCCATCAAACTTTCTTTAGCAAGCACACCCGCTTTTTCTGCTGTACCACCAATACCTATGCCTAACATGCCAGGCGGACACCAACCTGCGCCCATTGATGGCAATGTTTTCACAACCCAATCAGCAATAGAGTCCGATGGGTTTAACATCGCCATTTTAGTTTTATTTTCACTACCGCCGCCTTTCGCCGCAATCATCACGTCAATTTCGTCACCTTCAACAAGATCAATATGAACAACTGACGGCGTATTATCTTTAGTATTGATACGTTTGCCCGCAGGATCGGCAACAATAGAAGCGCGTAATGGATTATCAGGATTCAAATAAGCACGACGGGTACCTTCATCAACCATTTGTTGTACTGTCATGTCAGTTTTATCCCACTTAACTGCCATACCAACTTTCACAAAACAGGTTACAATACCAGTATCTTGGCAAATAGGGCGTTGACCTGTAGCCGACATCCTTGAATTAATAAGTATTTGCGCAATCGCATCTTTAGCCGCACTACTTTCTTCTTTATGATAGGCTTTTTCTAACGCCTGAATAAAATCCAAAGGATGATAATAAGAAATATATTGCAGTGCATCTTCAATACTATCTATTAGGTCTTGTTGTTTGATTATTTTATCGGACATCTTGCTCTCAGCTTTCGTTAAAAGTGTGTATAATATTTTATATTATAATACCTTTCTATTGAAACTGCGGCTAGTAGCCAATAGTAGAATATGAGCACTTATCGCTAAAATAACCCTGTAAAGTATCAGAGTATCTATCACCTTGCCTTCTAATACCTTAATTTCCGACAACCCATTAGTTTTATCCGCTAAAGAATTAACTTTGGCGAATGATGTCAAGCCTTTAACCTTATTCACTCCGTTAGCAAACGAGCCTTGGGCAATGTGGCTAGATTCTGGACAAAGTAAACATGTTGATGCCTGTTTTGATATTTTAGTTTGGCAACCTGAAGTAACTTTGTGTACTTATGGTGATAAAACAACTGTTCATCATACAAAAACTAATAAAAACGTTATAAGTGAGGAAGATCCCTTGTCCTTACTAGAAAATATCCAACAACAAGTATTAGAGACGTTAGCTTCCTCAAAACAAGATCTACCTTTCTTAGGCGGTGCTTTAGGTTATTTTGCTTATGATTTAGGTCGAGGCTTTGAAAATTTGCCTAAGAAAGCTGAACAAGATATTAATTTACCCGAAATGGCGGTGGGTATCTATGCTCAAGCAATCATATTTGATCATAAGCGCGAACAGTATTTTTTAATTTGCCAAGAAGAAAAACGCTTAGAATTAACCCTTTTTATTCAAATGATTATCAATAAAAAACAGAGTAAAAAATTAGAACAAGAAAATTTTGTATTAACATCTAGTTGGCAAAGTAATATGGATAAAGCCAGTTACATCGAAAAATTCAAACAAGTACAACAATTTTTATCTTCGGGTGATTGTTACCAAATCAACTTAGCGCAGCGATTTAGTGCCAATTATCAAGGTAACGAATTTCAAGCATACCTAGCACTGCGAAATGAAAATAAAGCCCCCTTTTCAGCCTTTATTCGGTTTGAGAATACAGCAATATTGAGTGTTTCTCCTGAACGGTTTTTACAATTATCTCAAGGTAAAGTACAAAGTAAACCTATTAAAGGCACTATGCCCAGAAGTGAAAATACACAACAAGATAAAAAAAATGCTCAACAGTTAGCTAATTCAATTAAAGATCGTGCTGAAAACTTAATGATTGTTGATTTACTGCGTAATGATATTTCAAAAGTTTGTAAAGCTAACTCTGTGGTTGTGCCTAAGCTATTTGATATCGAAAGTTTTCCTGCTGTACATCACCTTGTTAGCACGGTTGAAGGACAACTTGCTGAGCAATACAATGCTTGCGATCTCCTTAGAGGAGCATTTCCTGGTGGCTCAATTACCGGTGCACCAAAAATACGTGCCATGGAAATAATAGAGCAACTTGAACCTCAGCGTCGCAGTGTTTATTGTGGATCAGTGGGTTATATCTCAAACTGTGGCACAATGGACACTAGCATTACCATACGCACGCTTATTTGTCAGAAAAATGAAAAACAAAATAGCCAAGGAAATATCTACTGTTCTGTAGGTGGGGGTTTAGTTGCCGATTCAATTGCAACAAGTGAATATCAAGAAACCTTCGATAAAGTAAACCGTATTTTACCTGTTTTAGCAAAATTTACCGCAACGCAGGCAATTAAATCAAACAGTAATAACAACAGAGGACATCATGAATAAAGCAGAATTCATATATCGTTTCAATCTTCTGCAACATGGCGACTCTTGTCATAACTATCAGCATAATTCACCACTAAAATCTGCGGCTGTACTCATCGCTTTAGTTAATAATAGCGATGATATGAATAGTAGTGGCTTACAAGTACTGCTGACCAAACGTGCTAGCCATTTAAAACATCACCCTTCTCAAATAAGTTTTCCTGGTGGTAAAGTAGAGCCAACAGATAAAAATTTAACTCATACCGCATTAAGAGAAGCACAAGAAGAAATTGGTTTATCTCCTGAAGCAGTTACCATCATTGGACAATTACCCAATTATGAAGTTATCAGTGGTTATCAAGTAACGCCTATTGTTGCCATTATTGACTCACCGCAATATTATCAAAAAGATGCCAATGAAGTAGATGAAATATTCCAAGTACCCTTAGAGCATTTTTTGCAATCTGAAAATCACCGCAGCATAATTTCCTATCGCAATGGTGACCATCACAATGTCCATTTTTTCCCCTATAAACACTATAATATATGGGGTGCAACGGCTGCCATGCTAAAAGATTTGGTAGATCACATTAAGTAGTAAAATCAAGGCACATATTATTTACCCCGAAATCAAAACGAATATTAGTTATCACAAGTTACACTTTTTATTTAGCATTAATAACAACACAAACCCTTAAAATATAAATTTTATTCGGAAATATTTATTCCTTGGTGTATTAAATATGTTTTTATTCGGTATTAGCCCTTCTGTATCTCATACTGTTTTCCCGATGAAAGCAGCAAAACTTTTTGTTGATAAACTTAACAAGCAAGCATTGTTAACAAAGATTGATCGGGTGAAATGTGAGTTATTTGGCTCACTTGGGCAGACTGGGATTGATCATGGAACCGGTAAAGCCGTCATTATTGGTTTGTCCGGTGAAACGCCTGAGACTATTCCCGCTGAATTGATTGACACTATTTTAGCGCAAATTATCAGTAGTCAAAAACTGCAACTTGATGGTCACCATAGTGTGAGCTTTCCAAAAGATAATGCCATTATTTATCCTCATAAAAAACCTTACCTTCACATTCTAATGCCATGAAATTTTTTTCCTATCAAGGTGATGAGATGATTTTAGAGCAAACCTATTACTCTATCGGTGGAGGCTTTATTGTACAAGATTGTGACTTTGAAAAAT
>DPHE01000002.1:890-19548 GCA_003521815.1 Colwellia sp. | reverse complement strand
TGAAAAATGTTTAAATAATGAGGTAACAATACGTACTAAATTAATTGAAAGTTGGTAGGCAATGCAACGTAGTGTTGACAGAGGTATAGCCACTTAAGGCATTTTACCAGGTGGCTTGAAAGTGACCCGTCGTGCACCCGCATTATATAGATCTTTAATGGTAGAAAAATCAACGGATCCGCTTACCGCAATGGATTGGGTGAACTTATTTGCGTTAGCAGTAAATGAAGAAAATGCTGTAGGAAGCAGAGTAGTAACGGCACCAACTAATGGAGCCGCAGGCATTATTCCTGCTGTTCTGTGTTATTACAGAAGTTGGTTCTCAGGGTGAAGTCGGCGTAGCTTGCTCAATGGCCGGAGGTGCATTAACTGAAATCATGGGTGGTACACCAATTCAAGTGGAAAATTCTGCAGAAATAGAGATGGAACACAATTTAGGATTAACCTGTGATCCAGTGGGCGGCTTAGTACAAGTACCTTGTATTGAACGTAATGCCATGGGCTCAGTAAAAGCGATTAATGCCTCTCGTTTAGCACTGCGTGGTACTGGCACATCAAAACTATCTTTAGATAAAGTAATTAAAACGATGTGGGAAACCGGTAATGACATGCAAACTAAATATAAAGAGACTTCACGTGGTGGTTTAGCTGTGAATATAACTGAGTGCTGAATGTAGCAAGAATGGAAACATCCAAAACATTTACTTTAAAATATAATAGTGAATAGATAGGCACGCTATTTAGCGTGCCTTAAAAATTCGTAACCTAGTTATTTAATCGGTAAATCTATATCACTAAAGAGTTCGTCTACCTCAACATTATTTTTTAACAACATAGCTTGAGTGACTACATTTTTAGTTAAATGTGGTGCAAAACGTTCTATAAAGTCAAACATATAACCACGTAGGAAGCTGCCACGTCTAAAACCAATTTTAGTCGTACTCGCTTTAAATAAATGACTCGCATCAATAGTAATTAAGTCACTATCAATTTTAGGATCAATTGCCATTGACGCAATCACACCAATACCAACCCCTAAACGAACATACGTTTTGATAACATCGGCATCGGTTGCCGTAAACGCAATTTTAGGCTCTACGCCTGCCTTTTCAAAAGCAGCATCTAATTCTGAACGGCCAGTAAAACCAAAGACATAAGTAACTAAAGAATACTTAGCAATATCTTGAATAGTTATCTCTTGCTTTCTAGCTAAAGGATGGTCTTTACAAACAATGATACTACGATTCCAGTGGTAGCAAGGTAACATAACGAGATCGTTATATAGATGGAGTGATTCAGTCGCAATAACAAAATCGGCATCGCCTTTAGAAGCGGCGTCACTAATTTGTGCAGGTGTACCTTGAGACATATGCAGTGATACTTTGGAGTATTTCTTTATAAACCCCTGTATTACAGCAGGTAACGCATAACGTGCTTGTGTATGTGTTGTTGCAATACGCAGTTTACCTTCATCTGGCTGAGTATGTTCACGCGCAACTGCTTTAATGCTTTCTACTTTAGATAGAATTTGTTGAGCAATGGTAATAACTTCTTTTCCTGGGGGCGTTACATGAGTTAAATGCTTACCGCTACGACCAAAAATTTGAATACCCAGTTCATCTTCAAGCATGCGTACTTGCTTAGAAATACCAGGTTGAGAAGTAAAGAGAGCCTCCGCAGTTGCAGAAACATTTAGGTTATTATTTAGCACTTCAACTATGTAGCGTAATTGTTGCAATTTCATATATGAGCTTCAGGAACTTTTTTAAACCAAAATAATATACTTTATTGACCATTTATTCCATCTCAAATTGAGTTTTTTTGTAAATTTAATTTTACATTTTGGACGATTTTGATGATTTATTGGTGATAATTTAGGCTTTACGCGCATACAAATACTTAGCATTTAATTGATGTTGGTCATAGAACGTTGGTATTGATATACCTCTAATTATTTTTTCCACAAAATTTTGCACTCCTCGGAAGTTTTACAACTCATACATTGATCTTTTATTACTTGGAGAAAATATCAACATCATGAGTGTAAATTTATTCATAACAAGCATTTTTTATTAATACCGTTAACCCTTTGCTAAATTAGTCTTTGATTTTATCACTACGCATAGGATGACTGTATACCTTAGCCTTTAGATAAAAGTTTATCTAAAACATAAGTGGGTAGAATTCGCTTCAAGACTGCAAATAATTTAGTCGGAAAAGTAATTCGATATCTTGCCTTTGGTTTTTTACTTTCTAGTGCATGGAGTAAACAGCTAGTTACCGCGCTAGATGGCAAAGTAAAGCCACTTGCAGGCTCTTTACTTGCCAAACGCTGTATTTGTTTCTGATATTTTGTTGCGTGTACACTATTTTTCCAATCAATATTTTGTTTAAAAGCAGCAAGTGCATTAGGACGAAATTGAGTATCAATAGGGCCTGGCTGTAATAAAATAACCTTAATATTAGAGCCAATAAGCTCTAATCTTAAGGTATCGGTTAAGCCTTCAATCGCAAACTTAGACGCATTATATGCACCTCTATACGGCATACATACAAAACCTAGCACCGAACTATTTTGTACTATTCGGCCATGCTCTTGGTTGCGCATAACCTTAAGTACTTGCTTGGTGAGCTGATGCCAACCAAATACGTTGGTTTCAAATTGTTGACGTAAGACTTCGGTAGGTAAATCTTCAATAGCGCCTGGTTGGCCATAAGCCCCGTTATTAAAAAAATAATCGAGTGTACCACCGGTCGTGATTAATATTTTATCTAAAGCGTTACTAATAGATTTCTCACAGCAAACATCAAGTAACAGTGCATTTAAACCTTCCGTGATTAATGCATCTACATCAGCTTGCTTTCTGGCACTAGCAAATACTTGATAGCCACGTTCGTGTAGCGTTTTAGCTGCGTCAAAACCGATACCTGTTGAACAACCAGTAATAAGAATAGACTTTTGATTCATTTGAGTTTCTTTGAATGAAATATAGGTAGAATATACCTCTAATAAAACGAAGGATCCATTAAAACTAATGAACCTAGTTGTGGGATAATTATTCGAGGGTGTTACTCCCTCTAATATTACTTATTATTGGCTATGTTTTCTGGCCCCTGAGTTCGTCATATCCCCCTTAGTGACTAAATAATCTAGGGTGGTTGTTTTATACCATCATTACTGGTACAAAAATCACGACAGCTATTTGCTACACTAACAACGTAGCGGTACTTATTACACAGTACATTATGTAAACATACTTGTGCTTACCTCGATGATCTTTAACGTGATAGAAAACAGTACTTAACCCCAATGTCTTCCATGTTGAACTCAGTATGTGATCAATTTCAATATTTTCTTGACTCAATAAATCGGCGGTTAACGATAGTAAGCTCAAGGTCTTTGTGGCAAAATTACTTTTATTATTATGGTTGTCGGTGCTATAAAAAAGCTGGCTTTTCTTTTTTCTAGAATAAACAAAGATTACAACGTGGAAAAAAAAAACACAGTTACCTTGCCCTCTTTCTTACGCAGAACCATGAAAGCTTATGTGTTAAAAGCTCATATTAGACAACAAGGGTGTGAACTTCATCGTATTGGTCGCTCTAGAAACTGGCAACTTAAAGCTAATTTTGAGCAATTACAAACTATCATTAATTTTGTTGATGGATCAAATGAACCTAGTTGGCATTGGTTGGCAAAAACATTAAGAAATGAATATAAACATTTATCGCATGATGAGCTACTCAGAATCGCATCAACATTAGAAGAGATAACAATAAATACGTTAATTGCCCGAAGCGACTGCACCATTGCCCAAGCCAGAACTATTATTGATGAACTAGAAGGCTTGGATTAGGTTTGTATTGATCATAATATTCTTATTTTTACTCGCTAGAATACCTATTTGTTAAAACAAGTTGATTTGCTTACTTATTATTGTTTCAAATGACTTTCTAATAAAAGGTAATACATCATCAGCGATGGGTTTAATCTGCTTATCAATATAATGCTCGTAGTCAAGATTACCTTTTGATAGTTCTATTGGCATAACACCATTAAGTGTCATGACATATTCAATTTTACTGCCTTTTTTATATTTGGGTTTATTCCCTAAATCTATTAACGCTTTGTTGGCAATTAAACACGCTTTTATGTGCGGTGGAGTGTTAACGTAATCGTCAAGTTTTCTTCTTATTTTCTTCATGTAAATAAGCTGACTGTCATATTCTCCCCCCTTAATCTCATTAACTATAGTGCAGATGTACTCATCAACCGGTAAGTCATTAAATATCAACCTAAATAATTCCTGCTGGAACACTTTACTTATTTGTGTCCAATCACTTCTGACAGTCTCTAGCCCTTTAAATACCAATTTTCCTTCGCTTAAACCAACATACCTTTTTTTCGTGCCCGTTTTGTGTTCTTTAGCCACATCTTGTCCGCGAATAGTTGGCATTAAAAATTTTGTGAAATGTGTTTCAAATTCAATTTCCAAATGACAATCTAAGGCAAGTTCTTTAGTTAAATATTCTCGCCATTTTATATTAATAAAATTTTGTAAGTCATGACCCAATACTTTACTTTGTGCAAGCGACGGTTCAGGGCCTATATGAACAAAAATAGAATCGGTATCGCCATAAATAACACGATACCCTTTAGCTTCAATCCAAGATTTAGTCGTTTTTAAAATTTCATGACTACGTTTAGTGATAGAGCCAGCCAAACGTGGATCAAAAAATCGACAACCAGTTGAGCCTAATACACCATAAAAACTATTCATAATAATTTTGATGGCTTGTGATAAAGCGGCATTATTCTGAAGTTTCGCTTTATCTCGTTCTAGCCAAAGGGAGGTGATAATATCGGGTAAAAAGTGCTTTTTTCTTGAAAATAAAGCCCCATCAAAACCTGATATGCATTTGTCGCTTACTTGATCAGTTTCTACTGCTTTTTCATTCATCCCCTCAATAAGTCCCATAGGATCTATTTTAAAGCTGCGAATAATACTGGGATAAAGTGATTTGAAATCGAGTACTAATATATTTTCATACAGGCCTGGAATTGAGTCCATAACATAACCACCCGGCGAAATAAGATCTGACTCACCATCACCCATATTAGGCGCAACATAACCACTTCGGTGTAACTTAGGTAAATACAAGTTAGTAAAAGCAGCCACAGATCCACCGACTCTATCAAGAGCAAGACCCGTTAATTGTGCCCTAAGTTGAGCAAACTCTAATAGTTGGGTTTTCTCAAATATTAACCAAACCAAGCGGCAATCTTCTAAGTTATAAGCCGCTAATGCTGGTTTATCATGATTGAAGTTATGGTTAATTTCAGCAATTCTACTTTCCGGTGTGCTATTAACCGTATCCTCTATTTTTTTACCAATTCCTAGCAATGTATTGGCCACATTATCGAGTGAAAAACTGGGGAAGCTATACGTTGCTGATTTCAGTAAATCAATGCCATCAAGTACCACGCGCCCAGCTATTTCAATAAATACTTGTTCGGTATTATTGTTATTTTTACGCCAACGCGGTGCACTACCATCTCGGCCAATAGTAAATTTTATTCCGTGTAAATCCATGCGTTTTTGTAATAATCGAAAATCAAAATTAATAACATTCCAACCAATAAAAATATCCGCATCAATCAATGAAATTTGTTTAATTAACTCAATTAATAGCTTTTTTTCATCGTTAAGCCAAACAATATATGAGTCAGCGTCAGCTTGCGGCTCACCTATCATTAATACCCGTTTAAGTTCACTTTCATCAAGATTTAAGCTTTTATTATTGACACTGTTATTTTTGGCACTTTTATTATTGGCACCATTGTTTTTGGAATAAAGCCCAATTGAATAAAGCTCACCAGACATTGAACATTCAATATCAAGCGATAACATCGACAACACAATAGCTGACTTTTCAGCCGACACTTTGCACTTGGCTTGACTAACACAATCAACATTAGCACGGTCAAAATTAGCTATGGTCTGGCTATTACCAATAAAATCAATATCTGCTGTAATAAACCGTTCCATCAAATACCTATCATCAGGACGTATATCATCCTCATAACATTTTATTTTTCCTAGTTTTAAACAGTCACGCGCACGATAAAATTGGCTTAACGTATTAAAATAGAAACCATGTACTGTTTTTTGAGAAAACGTTTTTAAGGCTAATAATTGTTGTTTAAACAGGGTGATCCCCTGTTGTTTTAATAACTGCTCAGCTTTAGCTGCTTGTTGTTCTTCGATAAAAAAAACAGTTAACTCATTATCAACAATAAGCTTTTTAGGGCCTGTAATTGTTTTCAACCATAATATTATTTGTAAGCTATTGCCTCGGTCTTTTGCTTGACGAGTTAATAGAAAACCATTTTCAATTTGCTGCGGCAATGTCGGCATATATTTTTGTACTATCAGTTAAATTTATTGACTAGTTTGTGTATAAAAAACAAAAACCTGTTAATATATACAGCAGTGTACTTTATTCTTTAAACTTTGGAAACTGCCGTTAATGTTAACTGACAAGTTAAAACAAGCTATTCGCCAAGCGTATAAAACTATCGGTGAAAACTTAAGTAATTTTAATCCGCGAAAACAGCAAACTTTTTTAATTGCGGAAATAGCTAAAACGTTATCAGGTGAATACAGTAAAGATAGGAAAATAATTACTATTGAAGCAGGCACGGGCACCGGTAAATCATTAGCCTATAGTTTAGGCGCGATACCTCTGGCTTTAGCAAGTGACAAAAAAGTATGTATTTCTACTGCGACAGTGGCATTACAAGAACAATTAGTAGACAAAGATTTACCTTTTTTAAAGAAACATGCCGGTATTAAGTTCGATTTTGCCTTAGCAAAAGGTCGACAACGTTATGTTTGTCGACAGAAACTCACCCAAGCCGTTTCACATAACTCAGATTCGCCACAAGTAGGCTTCACTTTTGCTGAAAAACCACAAGCCAGTGATATACGCACGTTAAATGCCATGCATAAAGCATTAACCGATGGCAGTTGGTTGGGCGATATTGATTCATGGAAAACCCAACTACCCCATCATATATGGTCACAAGTACAAAGTGATAAACACAGCTGTTTAAAGAGCTTAAGTGAACATAGCCATTGCCCGTTTCATAAAGCACGCGAAACAATGGATCAGGCTCAGGTATTAGTGGTAAATCATAGTTTATTATTGGCCGATCTCGAACTGGGCGGCGGTAGAATACTGTCTTCGCCTGATGAAACCTATTACATTATTGATGAAGCTCATCATCTTCCCAAAGTAACTCGTGATCATTCTAGTGCGAATATTACATTACGTGGCGCAATAGATTGGCTTACTAAGCTAAGAGATACTGGCGATAAAATGTCTAAGCTCATTAAATCACAACGGGCTATTTCTCCGGCATTAAAGCTGGGGGATGATTGCCAAGATTTATTAATGGAAATGCAAAAAGTCCTCACATTTATTGATAATAATGCTAGCGTGTATTTTTCCGAAAATCAGGACAACAACTCCTTCAAAGCTAACAAAAACGACGAACAAGTCTATCGTTTTGACAATGGTATTATCCCAAAAACATTGAAAAATTGGGCTGAAGATATACATGAACTGAGTAAAAAATCCCTTAGTCATTTAAATAAACTCTACAGTGCCTTAATGGAAGCAGTTAAAGACGGTGATACCCAAATGTACGTAGCTGAACCATTACTAGGTGAAGCGGGCTTTATGATACAACGGCTAGAAAATTTAACTGCACTTTGGAAAATGTACGCCAAAACTGACAGTGAAAAAGCTGCCCCGATGGCGCGTTGGCTACAAAAACAAAACCCAAGTAAAGGCAATGCTCGCCAAGATTATTTAGTCTGTGCTTCTCCCATTGAAGTGGGTTTTACGTTAGAAGATAAACTATGGAGTCAATGCGAAGGGGCAGTCTTATGTTCAGCAACCTTATTAGCACTAAATTCTTTTGATCACTTTCGTTTTCAAGCGGGTTTAAAAAATGACGATGGCAGCCAATATCAACAAGTCGGCTCACCTTTTGACTATCAAAATAACGCGCAGCTAGTTGTTGCCAACACAACCAATGAGCCAAGTGCCGTAGAATTTACTGACGAGCTTATTGAAAAACTACCCAAATATCTAGCGCAAGGCAATGCGAGTCTGGTGTTGTTTTCGTCTTATTGGCAAATGGACAAGGTAGCGAAATCGCTGCGTGAACAGCATGTTCTAGACATTGTTGTACAAGGTGAGCATTCTCGCCAACACATTATTGAAAGCCACAAGAAGCGTTGCGATGACAATAAAGAAAGTATAATTTTTGGGACACAAAGTTTTTCAGAAGGATTAGATTTACCGGGTAAGTATTTAACTAATTTAATTATTACCAAACTCCCTTTCTCAGTGCCCACCTCGCCAGTAGAACAAGCACAAGCAGAATATGTTAGTGCTAAAGGTGGCAACCCATTTATGACCTTATCTGTTCCTGATACCTCAAAAAAATTGGTACAAGCCTGTGGCAGATTACTTCGCAATGAGTTAGATGAAGGCGTAATAACTTTGATGGATAAACGGGTATTGACAAAGCGTTACGGCAAGCAGTTACTAGATTCTCTACCACCATTTAAGCGAGTCATTGAAAGATAGCATAGCTAAATGGTAAAGATAAGCGCTTTATGCATACTACGAAGCCTTATATTTATACACTTTATAAACCCGTTTTAAAAGGCATGTATTCTAAAGCCGTTTGGTAGATCTCTGTCATTCGTGCTTTATCGTTATATACCCGCTCAATTACTTCTACTCCTCTGGTTAATGAAACTAAATAGCGGGCAGCTGATTTTGCATCTCCTATAAATTGCTTATCTTTTACCACTCGTTCTAAGCGGTTTTTCATGATGACTTCTAGGCCATCAAGAAAGCAGGTAAGACAAAAATTAATGTCTTGGCAATTTTGTGAGGCCTCCATAATTGCACGTGTACTAAAACAACCTCTTAATTCTTTGTCGCTACATAAGCGTTCTACTACGGTTTTTCACAGTTGGATAAAAGCTATTTTAGCATCCGAATTTTGTAACTCATTTTCAATCAGCGTTAAAAATTTATCTGTGTAATGACTAAACGCTTTAAAGAAAATAACATTTTTATTTTGATAAGCATTGTACAAACTGCCTCGCTGTACACCAGTTTCATTGGCAAGGTCGAGCAACGGTGAGAAAAGTAACGGGTTAATTGGATTTTTACGCTTTATCTACCAATGAGCGAATAAGAAAGCAGCCTCTTCAGGCGGCTTTCTTGACATTGCTTCTATTATTTTATTGTACTAATTATATTAAGTTAATTTAGGTTAAATTCTTATAAACACCTCCTTTATTATCTACAAAGATGACATCATATTGGGAGTTAATCGCACGAGGAATCACTGATTATTTGCCATTTGGTTTTGTATTGTTTGAGAGGGTTCTGATTGTGACGGTGTATGTAGTTTCAGCACTACACGACGGTCATAAAAGCTAACTTCACGCTCACTGTTCGCCACTACTGGGGAGTCTTCACCAAAAGCAAACGTTGCTATTTGTTGTTCATTTACTCCTTGAGCCATCAACAAGATTCTTACTGACTCAACTCTGGCTTGTGATAACGTTTGATTAAGGGATTGTTCTCCGGCTAAATCGGTATAACCAGACAAATCAATTTTCATCGATGGTGAGCCATTTAATATTTGTGCTAGTGCTGCGACTTGCTCTTGATAGTGCGGCGCTATGTCACTTGAACCTGTAGAAAACTGTAAGCTCATTAATAGGTTATCTGTTTGCAATTGTCCTGTTTGATTTTGTTGGCTTTCCAGCGCCACCAATTGTTGTTGGTATGACGTTTCTAAACGCTGCAATTTAGCTTGATATTGACTTTGTACTTGCTCATTAGATAATTGCTTTTGTTGCTCCCTTATTAAAGCACTATTTAATTTATCATTATCGTCGTTAACATTAATAAACTTAGCAATAAACACCCCCCCGAGCCCAGTAACAATAGCGCCTAGAGGTCCAGCCGTAATAGCACCAATAACAGCACCCGTACCCCAACCAATATTTTCATTCTGTGATTGTTGCTGATATTTTGTTTCTGGTAGTAACGTGCTTTCTGTCGCATTGACTGCACAACTAGCTAAAGCAGCCACAACAACCGTGGTTATCATTAATTTTTTTACAGTAATTTTATATAATTTACCTTGAGTACGTTGAATAGTATTTTTCATAATATTTCCTTGCTTAATCAGTTTGTGTTATTAAATAGTCTGGCTAAATATGTGTTGTTAACTTCTGTTGTTAACATAAGTATTGTTGACAGGAGTTATTAAACCGAAAAAAACAGGCATTGTTCTGCCCAAATAAAGGCAAAGCAGTGGGCAATTGTGGCAACAATATGGCAATTTAATAAAATAAGCGCGTTAACGAGTAAATTTAGATATAGTCAATATAAGAGCGGTAATGAGTTTGGGTTTCAAGTTATCAATACAATCAAAAGTGAATATAAATGAGTAAAAGAATTGCTATTGTAGAAGATGAGGCCGCTATAAGAGAAAATTATGCAGATGTATTACGTAGCCAAGGC
The DNA here is from genome assembly GCA_003521815.1 of Colwellia sp. Taxonomy (GTDB): domain Bacteria; phylum Pseudomonadota; class Gammaproteobacteria; order Enterobacterales; family Alteromonadaceae; genus Colwellia. The sequence continues at coordinate 8,919 of DPHE01000002.1, read as the reverse complement.
TATCAAGTACAAACCTATGCTGATCGTTCTACCGCGACTCAAGCCTTTAATCTTCGTTTGCCAAATCTCGTGATTTTAGACATAGGTTTAAATAATGAATATGACGGTGGATTTTTACTGTGTCAGCAACTTAGAACTAAATCGGCTTCCTTACCTATTATATTCCTAACCGCACGTGACAATGATTTTGATACAGTATCTGGTTTACGAATTGGCGCAGATGACTACCTAACCAAAGATATTAGCTTACCTCACTTAACTGCTCGTATATCTGCTTTATTCCGTCGACAAGAAGCACTAAAGCAACCGGTTAACGATGAACATATTACTCAAACAGGAGCTTTAACGGTTGACAGCCAACGTATGAGTATTACTTGGCAACACAGGTCTATTGATTTAACCATTACCGAATTCTGGTTAGTGCATGCATTAGCCAAACATCCTGGACATGTTAAAAACCGTACACAACTAATGACTGATTCAAAAATATATGTTGATGACAGTACTATCACTTCACATATCAAACGAATACGCAAAAAATTTATGCTACACGATAATAACTTTGACTGCATCGAAACGGTTTATGGCATGGGTTATCGCTGGTTAAGTGCTAAAAACACTACCAATGATGAAACCTAATATGGTTAATGGTAAACGTTTCAAATTACGTTTTGGTCTGAGATCAAAGCTGTTGTTGCTCTCAAGTTTTCTGTTTGTTATTCCTTGGTTTGGTTATCAATATGTGTGGGAAATGGAAAAGTATTTGCGCTTTGGACAAGAGCAAACATTAGTAGGAACAGCACGTGCGCTAGCTACCGCTTTACATGAACGTGAAAAACTATTTAATAATCAAGCGAGTTTTTTACCTAATGTTGAACAAGGCAAAGATCTTTATGGCTATCAATTAACGCAAGCTGTTCAGTTAGACGGTCTGCATAACGATTGGCCTGAATTTAACCAACGCACACACTTTTATCACCATCAGCAGCAGCTATTTGCCAAAGAGCCATTAAGCTTAAATTTTAAAGCTAGCGTAGGTAAATACGATAATTATTTATATTTGTTTTTTAAAGTCGTTGATAACCAACTTATCTTTCGTGGTAAAAATAGCCGTAGCATCACGAACAGTGATCATCTAGCTCTCTCTTTTAGTGATAGTAATAATAAATTAAATCGTTTTCTTATTAGTAATAAAGAAGCGGGTTGGATATCTGCCTTTAGTATCACTGATGGTGAAAGTAAGATCCCTACCCCCTCACCACACATTCAAGGGAACTGGTTATTAACACCACAAGGATATAATATTGAATTGAGAGTACCGTTAGAAAATTTAGGCAATAATATTGCTTTTGCTTTTTTTGACGTAGATAAAACAGATAGTGAACCAGTTTCTGCAATTGGCTCAGCAGATCCAAGTAAAGCAAAAAGTTTGGGGACTATTGTTGTGCCCTCGCCCGAAATTGAACGTATTGTTAAAGGGATGCGTTATACTAATTCTAGTATTTGGGTGGTTGATCAACACCACAGAGTATTAGCTAGCGCGGGTTCACTAAAATCAGCTAGTGGTGTATGGCATGCGAAGAAAAAACAACCCAAGGAAGATGAAAATAACAATCTTTGGTATCAGTTTAAGCAACAATTATTGTTACCCCTGTATTATAAAGTATTAACTAAACCGTCAACAGATTTTATTGACCAGCTCTATGATGAACAACATTTACAAGGCTCACATATTGTTAGTGCCTTAAATGGAAAAGCAACCTCTCAATGGCGTTTAACTACCGATAAAAAAGCCCTAGTCCTTTCTGCTGCTTACCCTGTTTTTATTAACAATCAAGTGCAAGGTGCTGTCATTGTTGAAGAAACGACTAACGGTATTCGTACACTAAGAAACCGCGCTTTAGAAAAGTTATTTACCGTGATTTTAGCCATTATGAGTTTAGGCGCCTTGGCTTTTGTGTTATTTGCCTCACGCATTTCATCACGTATTCGACATTTATCTACTCAAGCCGAATTAGCCATTGATAAGCAAGGACGAATTACGGGCCAAATGAAAGCATCTAACAATAATGATGAAATAGGTGATTTATCTCGCAGTTTTACCACGGCAGTTAACCGCTTAAGTGAGTATAATCACTATTTAGAAAACATATCATCGCGTTTATCTCATGAATTAAGAACCCCTATTGCCGTGGTTAAAACCTCATTGGACAATCTAAGTTTACAAAAAGCGTCGCCACATCAAATAGATAAAAATAACAGTCCTTATATTGAAAGAGCGCAAACGGGTATTAATACGCTAAATTTAATTCTCACCAACATGAGTGAAGCTACTCGTCTTGAACAAATGTTATCAACCACTGAAAAAATTGATTTTGACTTAAAAGAGGTTGTTAACGGCTGTATTTTAGGCTACCAGCAAATATACCCAACCATAAATTTTGTCTTGAATATAGACATAAAGGATCCCACAGTAAATACATTCCTTTTGCATGGTTCACCTGAACATATAGTTCAACTGTTAGACAAGGTGATCAGTAATGGCGTTGAATTTAGTGAAGACAATCGTATCACTATTGCGTTAAAAAAGAACAGTAATAATGCTGAATTATTCATTAGTAATAACGGCATATTACTACCAGATCAACTAAGCGACAGTTTATTTGATTCTATGGTGTCATTACGCGACACTAACCAAAAAGATAATAGTAACCATGATGTGCCACACCTTGGTTTAGGTTTATATATTTCTCGATTAGTTTGCCAGTTTCATCACGGACAAATCAGCGCTTATAATCACAAAGCGCCTGATGGTGTTACGATTCACATTAGCTTGCCTACCAAGGCCTCATGACACCATTTTTTAACCCGCGCTTATACTTTTATACTCTATTTACCTCAAGATGAAAACTCATTAGGTATTATAAGCGCTTTTTGTTACACTCATCTAAAAAAATAAAAGTTCCCTACTTATACTTTTAAGGTGTTGTAATTATATTAATCAATAAAATATCTAGTGAGCATCTTAAAGGTGATATCTTTGGCGGCTTAACCGCTGCGGTTATAGCACTACCATTAGCATTAGCATTCGGTGTTTCATCAGGTGCAGGGGCTATAGCCGGTGTTTATGGCGCCATTTTAGTTGGTTTTTTTGCTGCCTTATTTGGAGGAACTGCCACACAAATATCAGGGCCAACAGGGCCTATGAGTGTGGTAATGGCATTAGTGTTAACTCAATTAATAGCAAATAATCCGGACACAGGGCTGGTATTAGCTTTTACTTGTGTAATTTTAGCTGGCTTATTTCAAATATCATTTGGTTTACTTAAACTAGGTAAATATTTTGTTATGGTGCCCTATCCTGTTATTTCTGGTTTTATGACAGGTATTGGTATTATTATTATTTTGCTGCAGATATCCCCTCTTCTGGGTAACCCAAGCTATGGCAACGCATTAGCTGCACTAACGAATATAACGGACACATTTAATCAGCAAAATGTTTTTGCTACTTCACTGGGTGTGCTCACTCTTTTAATCATGATATATTGGCCTGAAAAATGGGCTAAAATAATCCCCGCTCCCCTATTTGCCTTAGTCACATTAACACTTTTGTGCTCAACCTTTTTAACCCAACAAGGTATTTCTGTTATTGGTGTAATTCCGACCGGTTTTCCTAGTCTAATATTACCTAGCCTATCTTTAGATACACTTTATCAAGTTAGTTATTTCGCCTTTTTATTGGCGGTATTAGGCGCTATTGACTCATTACTCACCTCAATGGTTGCAGACACCATGACCGAAAGTCATCACGATAGCGATAAAGAACTTATCGGCCAAGGAATGGCGAATACCATTGCGGGATTTTTTGGTGCATTACCGGGCGCAGGAGCGACTATGCGTACTGCAATTAATATTCGTGCCGGAGGTAAAACAGCCCTATCTGGCATAGTACATTCTATTACCTTATTAATGGTTATACTCTGGGCAGGAGATTACGCACAGTATATTCCTCATACAGTTCTCGCTGGTATGTTAATTAAAGTTGGTATTGATATTGTTGATTGGCGCTTTATTTTTCAGATAAAAAAAGTAGGCGTATTTTCCGCTTCTTTAATGTTATTAGTATTAGTACTAACCGTATTTGTTGATTTAATTACTGCCGTGTTAGTCGGTATGTTTATTGCTAATTTAGTAACATTAGATCGCTTGGCTGATATTCAACTCGATAGCATTACCTTTAAAAGAGGAAATGAATTAATGAGTGAAATATCATCAAGCAACCTCAATACAGCATTAACGGATGATATTCAAAAAAATAGGAGTAAAGCCTTAGCGAATACTGTTTTATTATCCATTGACGGCCCTGTTAGTTTTGCTGTTTCTAGAGAGTTATCTCGTCGCTTTACTGAAAACATTGCATTTACAACGTTAGTAATAGACTTATCACAAGCTAAATTGATAGGGACAACCACCGCTCTTATGATCATCGATCTTATAGAGCGTACTAAAAGAAAGAATAAAAACGTGTTGGTTATCACGGGTAATGATAAAATTAATCAATCACTAAATAAATTATCTTTAGAAACTTTATTAGATAAAAAACATCAATTCAATAATAGAGAACAGGCACTTCAAACTATCATTTAACAAGGTATCAAAATGTAGATAATTGCTATAGCTATTTGACGTAAGTCTCCTAGAAGAGCTAAAGCCTTTGTACGCAGTCCAAAAAGAAACCATTAATTGAAATAACACCACGGTAGTGGCAGCCATGAATAATGCTAAGCAATGACACATATAACACGGAGTTAACTCAGTTAGAATTGAGCTGAATAAGTGCTTTAATTCATATAACGCTTAATGAGTTTTTGCTTGATGAAACTCTGGGGATTTCAGTATAAAAAGATCTTCTACATAAAACTGCTCTGCACTACTCGCTTGCCACCAATGTTGCCATGATTCATCAACCTCTACGTTATCTATTAATGCTCTGAAAGCTAACGGCTCGACAAGACTACCCATTGACATTTGAGCTCCATAAGGTGAACGCTTTTTTATCATCTGCGGTACAAGTTTAGTCGGATCATCCAAGCCCATACTACCCAACAATTCAAAAAAACTAGCGAGTGTATTGTGATGAAAATTTTTCACTCGCTCACTTTTTACATCAACATCTATTGCTTTAGATCTAGCTGGATCTTGTGTGGCAATACCTGTTGGACAACGATTGGAATTACAGTGTCTTGATTGAATGCAACCAATGGCCATCATCATCGTTCTAGCAGCATTAACAATATCTGCGCCAGCGGCTATTTTGGCGAGTAAATCAAAACTTGATGCGGTTTTACCAGAGGCAATTATTTTTATTTTCTCTCTAAGTCCTACACCAACCAATGCGTTATTGACTATGCTTACTCCCTCTAAACAGATTAAGCCTAAGCGGTTTGAAAATTCAACAGGAGCAGCACCTGTACCGCCTTCTGCGCCATCGACTGTAATAAAATCAGGCGTAATACCAGTTTCTAACATTGCTTTACAAATACTTAAAAATTCTGCCGGATTACCAACACATAATTTAAAACCAATAGGTTTACCACCACTTAAAGTGCGTAACTGCTCGACAAAAGCTAACAAGTCTTTTGGCGACGTACATTCAGGATTAACTGCTGGTGAGATACAATCATGGTCTTTTGAAATATTTCTGATGTAGGCAATTTCGTCGGTTATTTTCGCTTTAGGGAGCACACCTCCATGACCTGGCTTAGCCCCTTGGCTCAATTTTATTTCTATCATTTTGATTTGCGGTAATTTAGCCGTTGTTTCAAATGTCCTTGGATTAAAGCGCCCTTTATCATCACGACAACCAAATAACCCTGTACCCAATTGCCAAACTAAATCGCCACCGTGCTTTAAGTGATAAGGACTTGCAGCCCCCTCACCGGTATTATGAAAACAATCTGCTTTTTTAGCGCCTAAATTAAATGCTTCTATGGCATTATTGCTTAATGAGCCAAAGCTCATCGCTGAAATATTTAAATAAGAGGCTAAATAAGGTTGTTGACAGCTAGCGCCGCCAATAAGAACACGTTTACTGCTTTCTTTAATATCAACTGGTGATAAGGAATGCCATAAACTTAAATAATTATCTTCAAGGAGGTTACGCTGTGTGCCAAAAGCAATAGTATCACGCTCATTTTTAGCGCGTCGATAAACTAACGAGCGTTGCTCTCGATTAAAAGGTAATTCTTCGGTGTTATTAGCAATAAAGTATTGCTGAATTTCAACACGGAAAGACTCAAGAAAATAACGTAGATACGCCACAACAGGGTATAAGCGATTCAAGCTATGACGGCTATAAAAAACGTCATACAGTCCAATAACGCTATAGAGTAATGTTGAGATTAATAAAGAGACACTAAATGCACTATTGCTGTGCATATAATAGTACCCTGCTGAAAAATTACCTAAAAAGACAATTAACCAAAGCGTTTTTTGCATAATGGTCATAAATAATCCTTATTTATAAAGCAGAGCTTGTGAACGATAATTTACCACTAGTTATTCACCCTTAAATACGATAAATTTTATCGTATTAATTAGTATACTTGATTTATCATTTAATGGTTAACGTAATGAAAAATCAACACCGTAAAAAAGGAAATTCAAGGTTAACACCAAATTATTCAAGGCCATATCAATTAAATTAGATAATAACACTTCGGTAAGAAATTAAAATGCTCTGGTGTGAAAACTATAATAGAAGGGGATAAAAATGATGTAAAATAAACATCGGAATTTAATCTGATTTGGCTAAAAATCAATGTTTTTTTATTAACCTATCGGTGTTAGTCTACTAAGTCTAATGATTCGTTATCAAAAAATATTTATATCTTTAATTTATAACCAACACCTTTAATTGTTATGATCCAATGCGGATTATCTGAGTCAAATTCAACCTTTTTTCTCAATAAATGCATGTATTGATAAAGGTCAGATTTATTTGCCCTATCTCTATTTGGCCATAAGTGAGTTATCAAGTTATCGGTCGTACATACGCGTTCAGGGCATTCAGCTAACAAGTTAAAAAGCTTAAACTCCTTAGCGGTAAGTTCTAGGTTTTTTCCTTTTAAATAAACGTTTTGACAATCTCTGTCTATTTCAAAAAGACCTAATGATTCTAGAGCATCACCTGGATTAATTAATTTAAGCGCACCATTAAGTTCTTTGGACGAAAAAGAGTTATTTGTTTCTAATAATGTACGGCGATCAAACCCTAATCTGCGATTGTTATTCCTTCGCTCATCAAGAACATGAATGAAATCTATAATATATTTATTAATATTTTCATCAAGTTTTTCAATAAAAGTCTCGTCTTTATAATAGTTTACCCATGGTAACATTAGATAACGTGGCATTATATTCATATTATGTACGGCACAAATAGGAATAGAATATTGATTGTGAATATTGCTTAATGATTCAAAATGATCTTCAATCAGAGTGGAAGTCAGCTCACGTAAATCAATAATAATTAATTTAAACTTTGGACTAGCACCATTACTATATAAAGGTTTAGAGCGAGATATGCATTTAAGAGTAAAATGATTAGCTACACAATAACCTGTTAATAAACCAATAACAAAACTATCATTTGAAATTATTAGCATACTATTTTCAGGCTGCAAACACTGCATATTAAAGTCCTTTACTAATTTAAAATGAGGTAATTAATCTAAGAATTCATCCTAGTCTATGACGTGGTCAAGTAATATTGAGCACCCGAATAGAACGTCCATAGGACAAAATAATATATGGTTGTCTTTACTTAACGACTTATCTTGTGAAATATGGTATTTCAACTAACTAGTTGGACGAACATTCTCCCTTTAATCACGAAAATTCTCACCCTATATATATATAATATTTTAACGAAGACAATAACTTAATTTATTAATTTGATGGCACTGATGATGCAATAGTATTAAATGTAAAAAACACTGATAACAAAAACAACCTAAAACACAACCTA
>DPHE01000002.1:0-644 GCA_003521815.1 Colwellia sp. | reverse complement strand
TTAGCTGTTAGCTGTTAATGATGCTAGCTCAGGTAAAGTAAAAGTAAAAATAAAAATTTAAATTATTCATGTAAAACCTTACACAATATAACCTTATTATTTTGGGTTTTCTCTGATATAAATCAGTTTTTTATCCGTTTGTAAACTCTATATATCACACCACTTGAGTCTGTACATATTCATGATTTTTTAAGTGCTTTTTGATGTGCTTTTAATGGAATTTCAAGTTAGCCGTAGACTATGATTGACAGTGAACACAAAGCCTCTGTATTCAGATATATGTTAACTTTTTTATATGTTAACGATTTGATATAGGCATATACGCTTTATATGGACGTTTAAGGTGTCACTATTTTTCTTATTGCGTTAGATATTTCAATTAGATTAATGGTTACAAAATAATTTTTAGTGGAGTAAAAAATATGAAATCTTTTAATAAAAACATACTAGCAGTAAGTATTACTCTAATACTTAACTCGGCAGCCAATTTAGCATGGGCAGCGGAAGTGGATAATGGCTCAGCCGCAGCAAGTGAAACCTCGACTGCAACTATCGACAATTCAGATAACAGTAACAATTTAGATGTTGGTGGTGTAGCAGACTCAGGCAATAACAGCTCCGATAATACCAACAATTCTGATAAC
>DPHE01000050.1:10659-15524 GCA_003521815.1 Colwellia sp. | reverse complement strand
CTTACCGAAACCAGCGGTCACATATTACAGGCGGCACCCCAAGAAGCCTGGAAAGAACAAAGTATTCAAAAACAGGCTGAATTAAAATCTCGTCAAGGTGTACGTTTTTCGATGACTGAAAAAGTCGATGTTATTGACACACAAAGTGGTAAATCGGTCCCCTGGGATGCTACAACCATGGGAGAAATCGCGATACGCGGTAATACCGTAATGAAGGGGTACTTGAAAGATCCAGAGTCGACTGGCAAGGTTTTTCAAAATGGCTGGTTTATGAGCGGTGATCTAGCAGTTGTTGATCCCGACGGTTATATTCAAGTGAAGGATCGTCTAAAGGATATTATCATTTCTGGTGGTGAAAATATTTCGTCAATCGAAGTCGAAAGTGTCCTTTACAAAAACCCCGCAGTGAGCGAAGCGGCGGTGATTGCACTTGCTGACGAAGAATGGGGTGAAGTACCCTGTGCGTTTGTAGAGCTAAAGGTAGGACAAGAAGTCAGCGAAAATGAACTTATTCAGTTCTGCGGGGACAACATGGCCCGGTTTAAACGGCCCAAAAAGGTAGTATTCGGGGAGCTGCCAAAAACAGCTACCGGTAAACTTCAGAAAAATGTTTTACGTAAACGGACTATTTAGGCTCCATTCGAATCGCACCATCAAGACGAATAACTTCGCCATTGAGATAACTATTGGTAATGATGTGAGCGGCTAAATCAGCATACTCGACTGGATCACCAAAGCGCTTAGGGCTTTGTACCATTTTGATAAGTGGTTCGCGGATTTCGTCACTGAAACCTTTCATCATCGGTGTATCGAAAATACCCGGTGCAATGGTCATAATACGAATGCCAAGTGGGGCTAAATCGCGGGCAATTGGTAAAGTCATTGCAACGATGCCGCCTTTACTTGCGCTATAGGCAGATTGGCCTACTTGACCATCGAATGCGGCAACCGATGCCGTATTGATGATTACACCACGTTCACCTTTAGCATCGGGCTCATTCTTCGCCATTTGCTCAGCAGCTAAGCGCAGTACATTAAAAGTACCAATCAGGTTAATATTAATCACTTGTGAGAATTTTTCTAACGCTAAAGCGCCATTGCGACCCACGGTTTTACCACCGGGTGCTATTCCCGCGCAATTAATACACGCGTGAATGGTGCCAAAAGCATCAACGGCTTGTTTTATGCCTGCGACAACAGACGCTTCGTCAGTCACATTTACTTTGGCGAAAATGGCGTTGTCACCTAAGCTAGCAACCAGTGAATTTCCTGCATCTTCATTTAAATCAAAGGCAACAATTTTTGCGCCTTGTTTGGCTAATTCTTGACAAGTGACTAAACCTAAGCCTGAAGCGCCGCCGGTTACGACAACAACTTTGTTATTTACATCCATGGATAATCCTTAAATTAGTTAATTTCTTGTAATAAATCACGAGCGATAATTACGCGCTGAATTTCGCTGGTGCCTTCATAAATACTTGCTACGCGAACATCTCTAGCATAGCGCTCTAGTGGATAGTCTTTGATGTAACCTGCGCCACCCATTAGTTGTAATGCGGTATAACAAACCTGATTGGCTTTTTCAGAAGCAAATACCTTAGCCATTGAAGATTCTTTACCAAAGGGCTGTCCTTTATCTTTTTTATCGGATGCATTCATGAGTAATAAACGCGACGCTTCTAGGTCAGTATAAGCATCGGCTAGCATCCATTGCACACCTTGAAAATTTGAAATTTTTTGACCAAATTGTTCACGCTCATTAACATAATCACGGGCAAAATCGATTGCAGCCAAACCTATACCTAATGAGAGTGAACCAATACCGATACGACCACCAGCTAGTTCAGAAACGGCCACTTTAAAGCCTTTATTTAGTGTGCCCATTAAGGCATCTTTAGGCAGTCGACAGTTGTTAAATACCACTTCATTAGTGGCAGAGGCATGTTGGCCCATTTTTTTCTCGGCTGGCGAGATAACTAGACCCGGCGCATCCGCTTCAACTAAGAAACACGAAATACCTTTACCTCTTTTAGCATCGGGGTCAGTGACCGCCCATAATACAAAAATGCCGGCATATTCAGCGCTAGTAATATATTGTTTAGCACCATTAATTACCCATTCATCACCGTCTAAAACGGCTTTAGTTTTCATACCTGAGGGATCTGAACCTGCACAAGACTCAGTTAAACAAAAGCCACCCGCAGCATATTCGCCACTGCAAAGTTTAGGTAAATATTTGTTTTTTTGCTCTTCACTGGCAACAGATTCAATGACTTCACCCACCATATTGGTCACTGACATAGTAACGGCGGTTGAAGCACAGGCACGTGCAATTTCAGTCATTGCTAGGCTAAATACTATAGTGCCGGCTTCAGTACCACCATATTGTGAACCCACATTGAGGCCCATAAAACCGAGATCAGCAAGTTTTTTTAAATTAGTTAAGAACAGTTCGCGATCACCCTGTTGATCAAGTTTTTCAGCCACTGGTGCAAGTTCAGTTTGTGCAAACTTTGCCGCCATGTCTTTTATCATCGCTTGGTCTTCAGTTAATGAAAGATCCATAATATTCCTCTGGTTAAATTTGCTCAGTAAAATTAAGTCTTTATCAATCCTATCTTGCGCATTTCCAAGAAGGCATTAACATCATATTTCTGATTTTAGCTAGTACATAAATTAGCAATATATTTACATGCTAACACTAGGTATTTAGTCATATAAAAGAATTAATTACTTTATAGCGGATTACAACATATAGACATAACGCCTAGAATATACTGTATATCCTATTGATTTACGTCAAAACGTGTTGAGGCAAAACCTTGATTGAAGAAAATTGTAACGCCCTTGTTAAAGCGAATAACGTCGCATAAAACGTTTCTAAATAAGGCTTGAGCGTTTTGGGTATCAACTAGGTTTTGGGTGTCATGCTATCAGGCATAAGCACCGCAATTACCTGACCTTTAGCGCAAATAATATCATTCGCCGATAAGGTTATATCAACGATAATTTTCCGCTCTTTTACTTCACTAAATTTGCCAACTAACGTTAACTCAACGTCTTGCGGTGTTGGGGCTAAAAAGCTCACATTAAGGGCTCCGGTAACAAAGCGCATTGGCGGTAAGCTACCTAGCTCACGACCTTGAGATAAATAAGCCATCGCTGACGCGCTTCCTGTGCCATGACAGTCAATTAATGAGGCAATCATACCGCCATAAACAAAACCCGGAATCGCCGTATATTTTTTATCTGGTATACAACAGGCTACCGTAGTGCTGGCAATTAAGTTTTGCTCATTAATATGTTGCCAGTAACTTTTTAATTGGTGACCTTCAGGGTTGTTTTTACCACAGCCATAACAATGGCTTATTTCTTCTGGGTAATGATCTTGGAACGCATCGTTCTGCATAAAAATTCTTGTTTATTTTGATAAAAAGCATAGACGAAAAAGTTGTCTATGCTTTTTATTTTAAGCTGATACTAAAACCATAGGGTAACGTTAGCTTAGCCAATAGGTCGTAAGTCATCAATCACTTTGCCGTCATCAGCTAAAGTACCTACGGCAACCAATTCAACCGTTCCACTGAGGTTGGTCATTTTTTTCAAGCTATTGCTAATATTCTCAATTGTACTAGCAATATCAGTGTCAGAATACGACTTGGTATCTAACTCACATTGAAGGTTCATTTGGTCATTATGATTTACTTTAGTAACTGATAAGCGCATTTTAGCGACTTGTTCATATTCTTTACGAACCTTTTCTACCTGACCTGCATGAACAAACATGCCTTTTATTTTAGTCGTTTGATCCGCACGACCTAACCAACCTTTAATTCTCATATTAGTACGACCACAAGTACTAATATCAGGTGTGACTGCTGATAAATCACCTGTCGCAAATCGAATTAATGGATAGTCGACATTAAAACTGGTGACAACAACTTCACCCACTTCACCTGCTTTAACTGGCTCAAGGCTGCCCGGACGTACTATTTCTATAAGTAAATCTTCAGCAATAATTAAACCATCACCTACTATTGACTCAAAACCAATCAAACCCACATCAGCACTAGCATAAGCTTGAAGTGCATCAATACCTGCAGCAGTAAATTCAGCTCTTAATACTTCAGGCAATGCTTCTCCTGTGACTAAGGCTTTACTAATACTAGATATGTCGCGTTCATTTTTGTTGGCTTTATCCAGTAATATCTTCAAAAATGATGGTGTACCACAATAACCTTGTGGTTTTAACTGATCAATAATATCAAGCTGTTGATCAGTTTGTCCTGGACCTGCAGGAATAACAACACAGCCACAAGCTCTTGCGCCAGAGTCAAGAATAAAACCACCTGGAGTTAAATGGTATGATAAACAGTTTTGTACTAAATCACCTTTTCTAAAACCAGCCGCATAGAAAGCTTGCCCCATACGCCACCAATCATCACGGGTATTTTCAGGGTCATAGATAGGTCCAGGAGATTGAAAAATACGACCTAAGTTAGCTGTTTTCGCATTTAAGCCACCTAAAGGAGAGTTTTTGCTTTGAATATCCATCAAATCGGATTTTCGGGTAATAGGGAGTTGTGCTAACAATTCACGGCTAGTAATCTTCTCAGCATCAATATGCTCTAGCGTTTCACTATAATGCTCACATTCTTGCTTCGCATAGGTGATAAAAGAAGGTAAACGCTCTAAAAGAGACTGCTCACGTAACTCTGCACTTTGACATTCTCTTTCGTAAAAATATTGTTTCATGGTAACTCGATAATTATAAAGTAAACGTATTTATTTTGTTGGTGCTTCGACTGCTTCGCGCTCAGCATGAACGGTCAAACACCGTGTGTCCTGAGCTTGTCGAAGGAAGC
>DPHE01000050.1:0-10368 GCA_003521815.1 Colwellia sp. | reverse complement strand
TCAGCATGAATAGTAAAACTCCGTGTGTCCTGAGCTTGTCGAAGGAAGCTTGTCGAAGGATGAATGCACAAACTTATAACCAACGTTTACGTCTTTTGTAAGACTTTAGATTTTTAAAGCTTTTACGTTCTTCGTTACCACCACCTAAATAAAACTCTTTTACATCTTCATTGCTAAGTAATTGCTCTTGAGTACCATCAAGTACAACTTTACCTGACTCCATAATGTACCCATAGTCAGCTGCTCTTATGGCATAGTTAGCATTTTGCTCAACCAACAACATGGTAATACCTTGATCTTGATTGATCTTTTTAATAATACCAAAAACTTCTTTAACTAATATTGGTGATAAACCCATCGATGGTTCATCTAAACAAATCATTTTAGGACGAGCCATTAACGCTCTACCTATGGCTAACATCTGTTGCTCTCCACCCGATAAGTAACCCGCTAGACCCGTACGTTCTTTTAAACGAGGGAAATAATTAAAAACCATTTCAAGATCTTGATTGATTTGTGAATCATTACGCGTATAAGCTCCTAATTTTAGGTTTTCGATTGACGTCATGTCTTCGATAATACGACGACCTTCCATCACCTGAATTAGACCACTACGTACAATATCTTCACCATTTTTCTCATCAATACGCTCGCCCATAAAGGTAATATCACCTTTAGTCACTTCACCGTATTCACTTTTAAGTAAGCCTGAAATCGCTTTTAGTGTTGTTGATTTACCTGCGCCATTAGGGCCAAGTAAAGTAACAACATCGCCTTCTGGTACGTCTAATGTTACCCCTCTCAGTACTTGAATAACTTCATCATAAACCACTTCAATGTTGTTAACTGATAACATTGGTGTAGCCGTTTGAATTTTTGCTGCCGCCTGTGACATAACTATACTCCGTTGAAACTATAACTATAACTATCCAACTTGTTGCTATGTAATCCAATAGTAACAAGCTAAATAGTTATAACTTCTATTAACTATTTAATGACGAGGATTAATACCCTATCCAATCATCACGACGTTTTAATGTTACTTGTGATACTTTTTCAACTTTAATATCACCGCCGTTATAGTTACCTTTATAGATATTCACTTCGTTAATACCACGGTGATCATCATTGGTCCAATTAGCAGTTAAACATACACCTTCAAGGCCTTTAGGTACCCAGTTTTTATTTGCGTACATACCTTTTCTAATGTTTTCACCCGTGATGCCGCCATTATCTTTAGCCCATTCCATCGCTTCTTTCATGAAATATGTACCACAAACACCGCGTATGTAATGATGTACACGCTCTTTTTTGCCTGAGCTATCTGACATTTTTGAAATTTCACGAACAAGTTTCATACCTGGAGCTTGGTCATCCCAAAATGGTGTCATGGTTGGGAAGACATAATCTTTAACCCCTTCACCTGCCGCGTTAAATAAATCTTTATCTCCACCCCAGATGTTTGACATAAATTGAATATCAACACCAACGGTATTACAAGATTTAATTAACGATACGACTGAACCACCTAAGTTACCAATATAACCATAGTTTGAACCAGAGCTTTTAATACTCAAACATTGCGCTTTAAAATCACCTGGTTTCATAGAGATAACCACTGGATTTAACACATTAAAACCAAGCTCTTCAGCATATTCGGCACAAGCCTTTTTTGGTGCGTTAGGGAAAGGATGATTTGCACCTATATGAGTGAATTTTGGTTGCCCTTTACTACCTTTGCTTTTCCAATCTTCAGCTGCCCATTGCACTAAACCACGACAAGCATCTGAATAGGAAGCGCCATAAAAGAAGTTATAAGGTGCTGGTTTCTTCGTATGAGGGTTTTTACCTGTCGGATCAGTTAAATGCCCAGAATAAGATGCAGAGAAAACCGGTGTTTTATCACGTGCAACAAATGAGATTAACGCTTCAGTATCAGCTGTTCCCCACCCTTGCATAGCAACCATGTTATTACGTGATTTCCATTTTTTATAGGCAGCAATGGCTTGTGGAACTTTATAAGCGTAATCAATTGTTTCTGATTCAATTTTAGTACCGTTGATACCACCTTGAGTATTGATATATGCAATTGCATCACGAATACCGTTAGCATAGCTTTTGCCTACAAAGGCAGTTGGACCTGACATATCAGCTAAATGACCCACAAAAACAGAATCTTGTGCTTGCACTTGGCTGGTAGCACTTAATGCAATACTGACAGCAATTGAACTGACTAGTAATTTTTTATTTATAACTTTTCTCATGTGAATTTCCTCAACTTGTTTTTTAGTTATTTATTACCTATTTGCCTATTGATACCAGGAAAAAGATAAATGTTATTGTTATATTTACTTTTTTACTTTTTTACTTTTTTATCTTACGCAGTTAAATCAAATAACTTCCCCATCAACTTAACTGCGCTTGATACCCAAACCATCTCAATATTCTTGAGCTGGTTTGGGTATATCATCCAACACTTACTCATGTTTGCATTAAACTATTAGTAAGCGAATGGATAGAATTTCCAATAGTTTTTAATTTGTGCCCAACGGTGTGCTAGACCTTCAGGTTCAAAAATTAAAAACCCGATAATAACTATGCCAATAGCCATTTCTTTGATGTAAGCTAACCCATCAACAACCATAGGAATATTACCCCAATCGGTCATTTTCATTACACCAACGCCACTTTCTAATACTTCAGGTAGGAACACCATAAAGATAACCCCCATTAACGTCCCTTTTATCGAACCTAAGCCACCAATAATGATCATGGCTAAGAATTGAATAGACATCATAATGGTGAAACCTTCAGCTGATACATAACCTAAATAATGAGCATATAACGCACCACCAATACCCGCATAGAAAGAAGATATACCAAATGAAAGTAGGCGATATTTATTTAACTTTACACCCATAATTTCAGCCGATAAGTAATGATCACGTACAGCAACAAAAGCACGTCCATCTCGGCTACGCATTAAGTTACAGCCCCAAATAAACATAAAGACGAGTGCAAACAATGCGATATAGTAAAAACTTTCATCTGTATCAAAAGTAAAACCAAATAAGCTTACAGGGTTAGCCATTGAACCTGCTGAACCACCAGAGAACCACTCGGCACGAGCGAAGAAATCTTCAATAATAAATTGCGATGCAAGTGTTGCTATCGCTAAATATAAACCTTTAATTCTAGCCGCTGGCGCACCGAACATCATGCCAACAGCCATGGTTAAGAAACCCGCTAAAGGAATACATAAAAATACCGGAATATTAAAGCTTGTGTTTAACCAGGCGGAGGCAAATGCGCCAAAGCCAAAGAAAGCACCATGCCCTAACGAAATTTGTCCGGTGTAGCCCACTAAAATATTCAAACCTAATGCAGCTATGCCCAAATAGGATATTTGAATTAATAAGGTAATAAAATAACCATCAACGACTAACGGTGCAAAGCACAACGCTATAATGGTAAAAATAGTCACCCAACGGATGGTTTTTGTTTCAAAAATTGTATTATCTTGTTTGTAGCTAGTACGGAAATCTCCGCACGGGCGCATACTTAAACTAGACATGTATCACTCCTAAATAATTGTTCGTTTTGTTAATTAAATTTTACTAAATTGCGCTATATACGCTCAATATCTTGGGTACCAAATAAACCGTAAGGTTTAAACCAAAGAATAATTAACAATACATAAAATGGTGCGATATCGTATAAATTACCAACATGTAAATATTGACTATCAAAAAACTCAGCTACATTTTCTAATACACCGATGATAAGGCCACCCGCAATTGCACCAACAATGGAATCTAACCCGCCTAATATAACCGCTGGAAATACTTTGATACCCATAATAGAAAGTGAATCTGAAACACCATTAACCATACCAAGCACTATTCCTGCGGTAGCAGAAACGGTTGCTGCAATACCCCAACTCATCGCAAAAACATGCTTTACAGAGACACCTAAACTTTGAGAGGCTTGTTGATCAAAAGCCGTCGCTCTCATCGCTAAACCATGCTTAGAGTGCTTAAAGAATAAATAAAAGGCAACCATGATAACTAATGCTATCACCGTACTCATTAAATACGCCATTTCTATATTTAGTCCCATAATGGTAATCGTCTGATCATCAAATACTTGCGGATAACTTTGTGGTGACACCCCAAATATCCATTTCATTAACGCTTGGAAGAAAATAGACAGACCGATAGTCACCATGATCACCGAGATAATCGGCTCACCAATCATAGGACGTAGTACTACCATTTGTAACAGCACACCAAAGCCTGCCATAAATATAAGTGATAATAAAAATCCTAAAAAGAAGGGTAACTCTAAATAGATCAATGAAGCCCAACATACCCAGGCACCAATAAGTAAAAACTCACCTTGGGCGAAGTTTACAATTTGTGTTGATTTATAAACCAATACAAAACACATACCAATTACACCGTACAACAGGCCAACAATAAGGCCATTGATGATTAATTGAATTAAGAGTTCAAAATTCATGATGCTTTCCTCCCAGTTTGACTACTTTTTGATGAAACAGCACTACCATCATTTTCAATTACCGTTGCAACAGCAAGTGTCGTTTGAATACGTGAGCTACCACCATCTTGGAACGTGATAACAGTATCAATATCAACTCTCTCTTTGTTGTCATAAATAGACTCGATAATATCGCCATATTTATCTGCAATAACCGACCGTCGTACTTTACGTGTACGTGTTAATTCACCGTCATCTGCATCAAGTTCTTTATAAAGTAAAATAAACTTATTAATTTTTTGTGCGTCAGGTAATGTTGCGTTGACTTTTTCTACTTCTTCAGTAAGTTTTGCATAAACTTCAGGTACAGCAGAAAGACTGGTGTAGTTAGTAAAACCTATCCCTTGTTGTTCTGCCCACTTAGACACAATAGAAAAACGAATACAAATGATGGCGCTTAAGTAAGGCATGTCTTTACCTAAAATAACCGCTTCACCAATAAATGATGAGAATTTTAATTTGTTTTCAATATATTGTGGAGAGTACTGCACGCCATTGCTGGTTTTCGCTAAATCTTTAATTCGGTCAATAATAACTAAATGCCCTGAATCTTTGAAATAACCTGCATCACCTGTATGCATCCAACCATCAATAACATCTTCGTCATAGGCTTTTTGATTATCTAAATAACCGGTGAACATACCCACTGTTCTCGCGATAACTTCACCTACACCTTCTTTATCGGTATTAATAACTTTTACTTCAGCCGTATCAAAAGCAACACCAACACTGTCGTAATCAACATCACCTTCATCATGCACTGTGTAAGCACCACATAACTCAGTTTGACCATAAAGTTGACGTAGCGGTACACCAATAGTTTGGAAGAACCTAAAGGTATCAGGTCCCATTGCCGCACCACCCGTT
This sequence comes from Colwellia sp., assembly GCA_003521815.1. Lineage (GTDB taxonomy): Bacteria > Pseudomonadota > Gammaproteobacteria > Enterobacterales > Alteromonadaceae > Colwellia. The sequence continues at coordinate 4,941 of DPHE01000050.1, read as the reverse complement.
GCTGCTGATTTCAAGTTAGTAAAGCCTAATCTATCTTTTAAGGCATTCATCAGTATTAAATCGGCAAATTTTGAACGTTTACCCTCTAATTGTGCTTTTTCAGATAATTTAAAAGCATAATCAAATATTTTCTGTTTAAGTGGCGTCGAATCCATCATACGGGCTTTAACGTCAGCTAAAATGCCTTCCCAAACACGAGGAGCGAGTAGTACAAACGTTGGTCCAATTTCACGTAAATCAGCCATTAGTGTTTCTTGCCCTTCAACAAAGTTGACTATTTGGCGAGAAATCAAAGATTGTCCAACAGCGTATACCTGCTCCATAATCCATGGAAGTGGTAATACAGATACATAGTTATCACCAGGTTGTCGAGGGTCCGCACGTAAATATGAACTACAATGCTTAACAAAATTACCACCACCTAAGAAGGCAATTTTAGGCTTTGACGTTGTACCAGAAGTAGTACAATAAAGGGCAGTATCTTCAGCTTTGGTTGCATCAACATAAACGTCATATAACTCAGGCGACATTTTGTCTATCTCTTGACCCTGCTTGTATATATCTTCAATACTAATTAAGCGTTTATCATCATATTTTCGCATACCGCGAGGATCACAATAAACGATATATTTTACATCTGGAATTTCTTCGCCTAATTCAAGTAACTTATCACATTGCTCTTCATCTTCAGCGATAACAACCGTTGCGTTGCTTTTGTTAAGTAAGTAAACCACTTCTTCATGCAAAGAATCTTGGAAAATACCAATAGAGTAACAGCCCATTGAATGTGCGGCGATTTCACCCCAAACCCACTCTGGTCTGTTATCACCTAATAAGGCGATAGCATCTTTCGGATTAATTCCTAATTTTCTTAGAGCAAGTGCTATCCACTTAACGCGATCACTATAGTCTTGCCAATTAAACTCGTTCCAAATACCGAACTCTTTTTCACGCATGGCGATATCATTTGGCCAGTTTTTAGCGTTATGTCTCAGTATTTTTGGAAAAGTATCTAACTCTCCCATTTCATAATCTTTTGTTGCTGCTTGTAAGTTAGCCATTAGCTAGCCTCTCTTTCTTCATCAGTATTATCGGCTTCTTCTTCATCATCTTCGATACCAAGATAAGCACGTTTAACATGTGGATCAGCCATCACTTCGTCCGGTAGACCTGACATTAGCTTCTTACCAAAATCAAGCACCATCACTTGGTGTGAAATGTCCATTACTACACTCATGTCATGTTCAATCATGACGACAGTGATGCCAAACTCTTCATTTAAATCGAGAATATAGCGAGCCATATCTTCTTTTTCTTCTAGATTCATACCTGCCATAGGCTCATCAAGAAGAATTAACTCAGGTTTTAATGCCATTGCACGGGCTAACTCAACACGCTTACGTAGACCATAAGACAAGGTGCCAGCAACAGATTTTCTGATATGTGAAATTTCTAAAAAGTCGATGATTTCTTCACAATAACGACGATGGGCAAGCTCTTCTTTTTGTGCAGGTGATGCCCAATATAAAGGTCCAGTTAACCAGTTGTTTTTTAATAAATTATGACGACCAACCATTATATTATCTAAAACCGACATGTGACCAAACAAGGCTAAATTTTGAAACGTTCGCCCCATACCAAGATCTGCTCGGTCATTAGGGCGAAGGTTAGTGACAATTTTTTCATTGAAAATAACGTTGCCAGAATTTGGTTGATACCGTCCAGATATACAGTTGAGCATGGAGGTTTTACCTGCACCGTTAGGACCGATAATGGAAAATATAGAGCCACGGGGTACTTCAAAGCTAACGTCGGTTAATGCTTTTACACCACCGAACGCTAATGAGATATTCTCTACTTTGAGTATTGAATCAGTCATACTCACACTCCTAAATTATTGACAGTTATGTCAACACTATAACCAGCATTAGTCGCGCCAACTATCGTTAATAAATTTGTGGTCAGTAGTAATTTACTTTTGTTAAAAAGTGAGTTATCAACCATTGTTTTTTCCCTTGTTGTATATGTTTTTATTTTAATTTCTCTTTGTATGATTTTTAACTATCAAACTAAGATTTGCTTAGTCATAGTAAGCGAGTACAGCAATGTAACAATCGGAAATAAGGATTAGTACTTAGAGCGTAGTCCTTTAGTCTCATACTAAAGCAAGTTATATAGCAATGATTAAGTTATAGAAATATATAGGTTTTTTACTAAAAAAATGTGGTAAATTTACTATTATAGAAGTGTTTTAGATAATGTTTTAGAGAATAATATGTTTGCAAATTGGTTGTTAGTTAGCGTTAGTCTTGGCTATATTGGGTTATTATTTCTTATCGCTTATTTAGGAGGTAAATACAGAAATAAAATTAAAGCAAAACAACAAACTATTATTTATGCATTATCTTTAGGCGTTTACTGTACTTCATGGGCATTTTTAGGTACTACAGCACAAGCGGCTAATAATTCTTTTACTTATATCTCTGTGTACTTAGCCCCTATATTGTTATTTGTTTTCGCTTGGCCATTTATTCAGCGGATAATAAAAACTAGCTTAAAACTTAAAATCACTTCCATTGCCGATTTATTGTCTGCCCGCTTTGGTAAATCTCAATCTTTAGCTGTCATTATTACCTTAGTCGCCTTAATTGGCACCATGCCATATATAGCACTCCAGTTAAAAGCGATTATTTATTCCTATCAAATTTTACAAGAAACACCTGATTTACCTATTTGGCAATTAGGCTTAATTGTAAGCATAATATTAGCAGTTTTCACTATTGTCTTTGGTGTTCGTACAATCGATATTACCGAACGCCACTCTGGGGTAATGATAGCAATAGCGTTTGAATCACTCATCAAGTTAATTGCTTTTTTATTGGTGGGGATATTTGTTTGCTTTGTTGTTTATGACTCCCCTGTCGATATTTGGCATCAATCAAAAGATTCTATTTCATTTGAAGAACTATTTGATGGTAATAGCCTAATAGGAATGTTTGGCTTATTGATCATTGGCCTATCAGCTTTTTTGTGTTTCCCTAGACAATTTCAAGTTATGTTTGTAGAAATAAAAGAGAAGAAAGTTAGTAAGCTCGCTCGATGGTTGCTGCCTTTATATTGTGTGATTTTTGCCTTTTTTGCTGGCCCCTTAGGTTTAGCGGGTAATCTTAACTATGGTAACTCATTACCTGCTGATGCTTATGTCTTATTTTTACCTGCCTATAACGGACAACTTTGGTTGTCATTATTTGCTTTTTTAGGTGCAGTTTCTGCGGCAAGTTCTATGGTAATTGTATCTACAATAGCGCTAAGTACTATGCTCAGTAATGAAATAGTTTTTCCACTCATGTTTAGATATTCGACTAAACAACATAATAACTTTAACCATTTTCAATCACAACTTTTACTCATTCGTAAAGCCTTAGTGTTGTTCGTTGTTTTTTTAAGTTATGGCCTATTGCTATTGTCGCCGCCTGACACGTTATCTTCATTAGGTGAAGTCGCTTTTGGTGCCATTGCACAAATCGGTCCCGCCTTATTTGTCGCTTTCTATTGGCGAGGCGCAACCCTTTCAGGAGTACTTGCTGGGATCAGTAGTGGTTTTATCGTATGGGCTGCATTTAATTTATTACCTCAATTGGGACTATATAATCATCCGCTAGCAGCAAGTGATTTACCTAAAACAACCGTAATCACATTAATGGGCCTGTTGATCAATATTATTATGCTTTGGCTAGTTTCTTTAGTAACACGGCAAAGCATTCGCGAACAAATGCAAAGTAAGTTTTTTTATAAAACTAAGGAAAAAACGCCATGGCGCATACCGGTTCAACCTAAAGTAGACCTTATTGAATTAAAACTTTTAGTAGCCCGATTTATTGGCCAAGAAAAGTGTGATGAATCTTTTACACAATTTCATAGTGTTCATCACAGTGGTAATAATAAAGAATTTAATGATGCAGTAATATTTCATGCTGAAAATACCCTTGCTCGTGTATTAGGATCTGCTTCAGCAAAATTAGTCACTTCGCTTGCCATAAATGGTCAGGGAATGGCCTTCGAGCAAGTCGCTAAACTGGTTGAAGACAATTCTAACCAACAATTAGAATTTAACAGAACGGTACTACAAAGTGCTATTGAAAATGTTAGTGAAGGCATTTCTGTTATCGACAGTGATTTAAAGTTAGTGGCTTGTAATCGAAGCTACTTAGATATTTTCAATTACCCTGATGATTTTATTTATATTGGCTGCCCTATTAGTCAATTAATACATTTTAATTTAAGTCAGCAAGGATATTTTTTTAAAGATATTGACTTAGAAGTTAAAAAGCGACTCAAGCATATTAAGCAAGGCAGTCGCCATAACTCTGAATATAAACTAAAAAATGGAAAAACTATTTATATAGAAGGGAATCCTATTCCTGGTGGCGGTTTTGTCATGACTTTTTCAGACATCACCAAATACCGTCAAACAGAAAAAGTATTAAAAGAAGAGAATACTGATCTAGAATCTAGAGTACGCTATCGTACTGCAGAATTAGAACAAGCTAACAGAGAACTAGCGCAAGCCAATAGTGAATTAGCCCAAGCACAAGCTAAAGCCGAACAAGCACACATCAAAAAAAGTCAGTACCTAAAGGCCTGTAGTCATGATTTACTTCAACCTTTATCTGCAGCACGCTTATTTTCTTCTGCGATAACATTAAGCTCAAGAGTCAATCACGAAGAACGTTATCAGATCAAACAAATTGATAACTCTTTAGAAATTGCCAATAACTTATTACTGGATCTTAATGAAATAGCGCGCATTGAAAGTGGTAATATTTCACCCACGATCGCGCCTGTTGAAATACACTATTTATTATCTATGCTCGCCTCTGAATTCAGTGCTTTACCACATGAATATCAGGTTGATTTTCATTTTAAAACAAGCAAACTTTA
>DPHE01000039.1:1124-3065 GCA_003521815.1 Colwellia sp. | reverse complement strand
CAACATAAGCTAACATTTCCAATAGCCTTAGGTAATGAAGCAATCAAGCACCATTTTTCAATATCCAGTTATCCAAGCTATTATGTTATTAATGAAGAAAACACCATTATAGGAAAGTCTATCGGCTATTCTTCTGAACTTGGCCTTTATTTCCGTTCTTTGTAATGGTAAATAATAACTCTGTGGTTATGTATCTAAAGCTATTTCCTTAATAAATTCATCATGGAGAGCATAAAGCGCTTTAATCCCTTGCACTATTTCTTTATCTTTAACCTTGCGGTTTAACGCTAATAGCTCTTCAACCAGATTGTGAATACGATCATGTAACGCTCGAACGCTAGCAGAGACTTCAAATGATGTGAAATATGAATCTCCCTTTGTATCTAGCCACTTTCCAAAAGAACATTCGCTAACATTGATAGATTCAAAGTTGTTGATTTTACCTTTTAAATAGGCATCAAGGTTTGCAATCCATGCACTATGCTCTACCGTAGCAAAAAGGATTTTAGCTTCATCATCAGTGAAGATTCTTTGTGTTGTCCATGAACTGTCTGGTTGCCATGTTGTTAACCAATCGGGAAACGCATCAGCTGGCATAGGACGGGCTATAACATATCCTTGAGCAAGTTCACATCCAAGTTGTAATAATGTTCTACCGTGTTCTATTGTTTCAACTCCTTCGGCAATAACCTGCATTTGAAAAGCATCAGAGAGTTTAATAACGCCTTCTAATATGGCAAGATCATTTGGATCTTCCAACATATCTCTAACAAAGCTTTGATCAATTTTGATGTAGGTGACGGCTAATTGTTTAAGATAGGTCAGTGATGAGTAACCGGTACCAAAATCATCTATAGAAAAATGTATACCCAGTTTATTACAGTGGTTTATCACTTTTGATGCTTTCGTTAAATCTTCAAGTTTACTTGTTTCAAGGACTTCTACTTCAATAAAAGATGGGTTTACCTTGGGAAATTCCAATAAAAGCTTTTCAAACTGGCTAATAAAGTTACTTGATAAGAGTTGAAGCGCACTGATATTAATACTGATGGGGACTTTAACCCCTATGCTTTGCCAGTGTTGTAGTTGTTCAAGCGCAGATCTCATTACCCATTCGCCAAGAGCAATGGATAAAGGATGTTCTTCTATTAGCGGTAAAAAATCATTAGGTTGAACAAGACCTTTTTGCGGATGATCCCATCGAATTAAAGCCTCCACGCCTATCACGTCTCCTGTTCGCATATTTACCTTAGGTTGATAATGAAGTACAAATTGATTAGCAATAAGTGCTTGATGTAGACGTTGAATATTTTCAAAACGTTCACGAATAAAATTATCTTGCTCCGTATTAAAAATGTGGTAGCGGTTTTTTCCAGATATTTTTGCTTCATACATGGCTTGATCAGCTTGGCGTAAAATTTGATCAGGTTCAATTTTTTCAGCTTGAGGGTAAAAACTAATCCCAAGACTAGCGGAAACTTTAATGGAAAGGTCATTAATCAAACAGGGTTGCGCAGCCACCTCAAGTAAACGGGTAATTAATGGTAAGCTACTTTTAATATTAGGTAAATTTGAAAGCACGGCAACAAACTCATCGCCTCCGATTCGAGCGAGAGTATCTTCTTCACGTAATATATTCTGCATTTTTTTTCCCAATGCCATGAGTAACTTATCTCCTATGTCATGTCCATACGTGTCATTAACGTCTTTAAAACCATCGATATCAAGAAAAACAAGGGCTAATAATTGTTTATCACGTTGCACATGCATCATATTTTGTTGTAGTCGATCTGCTAATAAAACCCGATTTGGTAAACCGGTTAATTCATCATAATGGGCCATATGTAGCAGTTTTTCTTCCGCTATTTTACGCTCGGAAATATTTTTAATAAGCAGTCGTAACTCGAGTATATTGTCCTTTTCATCAACTGTAGCACTTAA
>DPHE01000039.1:0-904 GCA_003521815.1 Colwellia sp. | reverse complement strand
GGTAAATGTACGTGAGGCTATAAGGTTTTTACAAAACAGGTTATAGGTATTTTGATGATCTTTTGGTATAAAATTTGATAAAAGCATTTTTATTAATTGGTTTCGATTAACGCCCAAAAGGCTTGAAGCAGTAAGGTTTACTTCTTGAATCCGCCCCTCTTTACTGAGTGTACAATAACCAATAGGAGCCAAATCATAAAGATCAAAATAGCGTTGCTTTGTTTCACTAAGTTCTAGCTGGCTATGCATCAACTCTTTGGCACGTTTTTCTTTCTCTTTATTTTCAAAGGAAAGTTCTTTGTTGGCACAAACTAACTCTGCGGTGTTTTTCTTTATCTCAGTGTCAAGATGTTGGTTTAAAAACAGAAGCTTTTTTTGTTTTGTAAAAAGTTCTACATAAACGCGTATTTTTGCTAAAAAACTATATTTCTCAATTGGTTTTGTAAAATAATCAATTGCACCAAGTTCGAACCCTTGTCGAACAAATTCTTCTTTTTTAAAGGCCGCAGTTAAAAAAATAATGGGGATATGCTTTGTTTTAGCATTTGACTTTAAGAATTTAGCCACCGCAAAACCATTCATATCTGGCATCTGTATATCTAAAATGATGAGATCAATCTCTTCATTTATTGCAATCTCTAAGCACGCTTCACCACTCAGTGCTTTCATTAGATGTAAGTTTTTAATGCATAATTGTTCCAGTAGTTTTTCTAATACATAGAGATTATCATTATTATCGTCTACTATAAGAATAGTTACCTTTTCACTTGTTTTACGTGTTTTGTTTAACATAATCAAACCCTTATCCATTTGGTTGAACGCTAATTATTATTTAGATTGTAAAGCTATACAATATTGATCATGACATAGGATGTGCTAAATGTTCAAAAATATTACCTTAATA
>DPHE01000085.1:18647-19462 GCA_003521815.1 Colwellia sp. | reverse complement strand
ATGTTGAACCAGAAAAATATGAAAAATTATTCATGGATTTATGATCAATCCGACATTAATTGGAATCAATTGTCAGATTTATATCGTATTGCACCTTTAGGCAATAAAGCGGCTAATGACTTAAAAGTTGTATTTTCTAACAGTAAGTTTAAATGTTTCGTTTTTGATAATTCTACACTTATNNCTTACATTTGAATATGATCAAAAATTGATGAAAGGCCCTCCTTACTCTATTAGTGATGATGACGTTAAACAGTATTATGTGGATAGTTACAAATTGAGTCTTCTCAAAAAAATAAACTTGCCTGGCGGCCTAAAGGGAAAATGTGATGCAAGTGAAAATATTTGGCTGTTGTCGAATATTTAGACTCATATGAATAGCGTTAGCTGACAGACTTGATGGCTCATACCTCTGTGATGTTGCAATACACCCTGAATATCAAGGAATTGGTTTAGGACGTAATATTATTAACAAATTAATTGAGTTATCTTTCGGTCATAAAAAAATAATATTGTATGCTAACCTTGGTAAAGAAGGTTTTTACAAAAAGCTTGGGTTTAAAAAAATGAATACTGCTATGGCTATTTTCAGTAATGAACAACAGGCAATAGACGTTGGGTTACTAAGTTCAACATAACAAAAAAATCAACAAGCACCCTGGTACGTAAGGGCTAGTGCTCTAATTATCTGATTATAAAAAGGAGTTTATTTTGAAATACTTGAGTAACGTTCAATCTGTATTATTTGTCTGTATGGGCAATATCTGTCGTTCTCCTAGTGCAGAAGCTGTTTTTAGCCAGAAGGCCAGCGCTCA
>DPHE01000085.1:14346-18387 GCA_003521815.1 Colwellia sp. | reverse complement strand
GGTTATTCTTTTGAGGGGTTAACAGCCCGTAAAGTAAAAATAGACGATTTTGATGATTTTGATCTTATTCTAGCGATGGATAATGACAATATTGAAAATCTAAAGAAACTTGCTCCTGCCCATTTACAACACAAAATATCATTGTTTTTAGAGTTTGCCAAAAATTATGAAGAAACCGAAGTTCCTGATCCTTACTATGGTGGGGTTAATGGTTTTCGTTTTGTTTTAGATTTAGTTGAAGATGCCAGTGATGGCCTACTGCAAAAAATGAGCTAGCTAGATTGTATTTTTTTGATTCTATTTTAGATTTCTATGGATATCTACAGCATTATTTAAATCATTTTGGTTAACCTACGTACTCTTTGTTGAAACCGCTTTAGCTAGAACCATCAGTATTTCTTCACTAACCGCTAAATCAACACAGGCATCGGTAATACTTTTACCATAAACTAATGGCGTATATGCTTTGACTGCTTGTTTACCTGCTTCAATAAAGCTTTCTATCATGACACCAAAAACACTTTCTTCGCCTTGGCTAATTTGTTCGGCAAGAGAACGAGCTACATCAATTTGTTTATTGTGATCTTTGTAACTGTTGCCGTGACTGCAATCAATCATAATTCTTTGCTTGAGCTCGGCTTTTTCTAATTTTCACACGTATCGTTAATATCGTCCTTGTGGTAATTAGGTACTTTGCCGCCACGTAAAATAACATGAGAATAAGGGTTTCCATGGGTACGGTAAATACACATTTGTCCGCTTTTATCGGGTGAATATAATACATGGGGAACACTAGAGGCCTTGATGGCATCTAAGGCTATTTTTACATTGCCGTCAGTGCCATTTTTAAAACCAACAGGGCACGATAATGCAGAAGCAAGCTGTCGGTGTCCTTGGATTTCGGTAGTACGTGCGCCAATAGCACCCCCAACTGAATAAGTCAGAAATATACTGACCAGTAACCATAACTAAAAACTCAGTACCCGCAGGTAAACCCATTTCATTTATGTCGGCTAATAATTGTCTGGCTAGGTTTAAACCCTTGGCAACATGAAATTATTTATCAAGATCAGGGTCGCCAATTAATCCTTTCTAGCCAACAGTAGTACGAGGTTTTTCAAAATAAACGCGCATAACAATAAGCATCTCGTTACGGTACTTGTCACGTAATACGGTGAGACGCTTTGCGTAGTCAATAGCAGCAGCGGTGTCGTGAATAGAGCACGGCCCGATAATAACTAACAAGCGTTTATCTTCGCCACTAATAATACCATCTATTTCTCGGCGACTTTGCATTGTAAAGTTAGCGGTAGTGGCGCTCAAAGGTATTTGTTGTGATAATTGAGCCGGAGACACTACGTTTTCAATTAACGTAGTTCATCAGTTTTAATAGTAATAAAATTTGTCTACTTTTTTTAGACTATATTGTCTATGTTACATTATAGGACGTATAAACTAAATTATGCGGGCCAACATAGCTTAATGAATCATTCATTTGAACTATTTGCATAATGATTGTTTGATTTTTTGATATAAGTTAGACTCCGTTAGTATTTATAGCGTTGGAGCCCGGTTTCACTTAATATTTTAGCGGTAATTTCTTCTATTGAAAATTTAGTGGTATTGATAAAAGGAATTTTCTCTCTCTTATAAAGTTTCTCAACTTCACGTACTTCCATACGACATTGTCTTGGTGACGCATATTTGCTATTCGCCATTCTATTATCGCGAATATCAATTAACCGTTGGGCATCTATGGTTAAACCAAACAGTTTCTTTTTAAAGGGTTTTAAAAAACTGGGTAGTGTTAGGTCATCCATGTCTTCATCGGTAAAAGGATAGTTGGCCGCTTTTATACCATATTGGAGCGCTAAATAGAGTGAACTTGGCGTTTTACCTGAGCGAGATACACCCACTAGTATTACATCGGCCTCTTCATAATTAGTCACCTTAGAGCCATCATCATTTGTCAGTGCATAATTTACTGCTTCAATACGATAATCATAGCTGTTTTCATGGATGCTATGGGTTCTATGCGCTTTTGGTTTTGCTTTCATATTAAGTTGTCGCTCAAGAGGCGCGACAAATTTTTCTAAAAAATTGTAAATCACCCCATCACAGCTGTCGATAACTTCACGGATATCATTGTTAACAAAGGTATGAAAAACTAATGCGGGTTCATTGTTGTGAGCACAGACTTTATTAATTTGTTCTTTAACTTCTAGTGCTTTTTCAACTGACTCAACAAAGGGAATAGTTTGATGTTTAAACTCAGTGGGAAATAAAGAAAGCAAAGCATGACCAAATACTTCAGACGTTATTGCCGTTCCGTCGGAAATGTAGAAAGCAGTGCGCATGGAGAAACCTCTTACATATTATGATGGAAGTGAATATGAAAACTTCTAAATTATGTTCTATATTCACTTTAAGTTTATTATGTTGGCAGTGTAGAATGTCTTAAGTTATAAATATAGTCCTACAAATAAATAAGCATACGTAGCCTTTTAAATAGATTTATTATTTTACTCACTCTCAATGGAGAATTGCTGTGCAAGAAAACGTACTTTGGTATGAAAATTTAGGAATGGGTGATGTTGATCGCGTTGGCGGTAAGAATGCATCACTTGGGGAAATGATTTCTAATTTAGCGAATATGGGTGTGCAAGTGCCTACAGGTTTTGCTACTACCTCTTTTGCTTTTAATGAATTTTTAGAGCAAAGCGGTATTAACGAAAAGATTTATCAACTGCTTGATGGTCTTGATGTTAGCGATTTGAAGGAGTTAGCAAGATGTGGACAAACCATTCGCCAATGGATTATTGACACACCTTTCTTAGAGCAAATGCAAAAAGATATTGCGCTAGCTTACGCTAAATTAGCAGGGGAGTTTTCTGAAGATGCTTCATTTGCTGTACGATCATCTGCAACGGCTGAAGATATGCCTGACGCATCTTTTGCTGGACAGCAAGAAACGTTTCTTAATGTGCGTGGTTTTGATTCCGTCATGATCGCCATTAAACATGTCTTTGCTTCTCTGTTTAATGACCGTGCTATTTCTTATCGTGTTCATCAAGGTTACGATCACCGTGGTGTTGCGTTATCTGCGGGTATACAGCAAATGGTACGTAGCGATATATCGTCTTCGGGTGTTATGTTCTCTATTGATACTGAATCAGGCTTTGAAGATGTCGTTTTTATTACCTCTAGCTATGGCTTAGGTGAAATGGTGGTACAAGGCGCTGTAAATCCAGACGAGTTTTATGTACATAAACCGACACTTGCTAAAGGCAAGCCTGCGGTTGTGCGTAGAAACATTGGTAGTAAAGCCATTAAAATGGTTTATACACAATCTCAAGAGCACAGCAAACAAGTTGAAATTGTTGATATTGATGAAAAAGATTCTAACCGTTTTTCATTAACTGATGCTGAAGTACAAGAGCTTGCCAAACAAGCGGTAATCATAGAGAAACATTATGGTCGCCCAATGGATATTGAATGGGCTAAAGATGGCTTAGACCACAAACTTTATATTGTACAAGCACGTCCAGAAACCGTTAAAAGTCGTGAAAATGCCAATATCATGGAACAATTCCAAATAAATAGCCAATTACAAGCAACGGCAAAAATTATTTGTGAAGGTCGCTCAATTGGTCAAAAAATTGGTAGTGGTACGGTTAAAGTTTTAGCTTCTTTAGCTGAAATGGATAGGATCCTTCCGGGCGATGTTTTAGTGACTGATATGACGGATCCCGATTGGGAACCTATCATGAAACGCGCTTCTGCTATTGTCACTAATCGCGGTGGCAGAACCTGTCATGCAGCTATTATTGCGCGTGAAATGGGTATTCCTGCGGTAGTAGGTTGTGGCAATGCAACTGATATTATTAAAGAAGGTGATGAGGTAACTGTTTCTTGTGCTGAAGGCGACACGGGCTTTATTTATCAAGGTAAGTTAGATTACACCGTAACAACCTCTGAAATTGATGCAATGCCAGAGTTACCATTAAAAATCATGATGAATGTGGGTAACCCAGACAGAGC
>DPHE01000085.1:8218-14044 GCA_003521815.1 Colwellia sp. | reverse complement strand
AACGATATTATCACAGGGTATGAAAGCCCTGTTGAGTTTTATGTTGCTAAATTAACTGAAGGGATTTCAACCCTTGCTGCCGCTTTTTCACCAGAAAAAGTAATAGTACGTATGTCTGATTTCAAATCAAACGAATATGCAAACTTGGTTGGTGGCGAAGAATACGAGCCAGACGAAGAAAACCCTATGATTGGTTATCGTGGTGCTGCTCGTTATATTTCAAGCGACTTCCGTGATTGTTTTGCACTTGAATGTGAAGCACTTAAACGCGTTCGTAACGACATGGACTTAACGAATGTTGAAGTGATGATCCCATTTGTTAGAACGGTTGACGAAGCATCTCAAGTCATTGATATTTTAGCCGAGCATGGTTTAAAACGTGGTCAAAATGGTTTGCGCATTATTATGATGTGTGAATTGCCATCTAATGCTTTACTGGCTGATCAATTCCTCGACTACTTTGATGGCTTCTCTATCGGTTCAAACGATTTAACTCAGTTAACTCTAGGTCTAGACAGAGATTCAGGCTTAATTGCTCACTTATTTGATGAGCGTGATCCGGCGATAAAAATATTATTATCAATGGCCATTAGCGCCTGTAAGAAACGTGGTAAGTATGTAGGTATTTGTGGTCAAGGGCCTTCTGATCATGAAGATTTTGCCGCATGGCTAGTAGAACAGGGGATTGATAGCGTATCACTAAACCCTGATACGGTATTACCAACTTGGTTATATCTTGCTGATAGACTAGCTGAAAAGACAGCGTAATCGGTCTTATTAAGTTAAACATCGAAAAAGGGCTTGAGCAATATCATATTATCCTTGCTGTGACTTATAATAGAACACCATTATTTATCACAATGACTTTAATTGTAATTGCTCAAGCACTCATTTTAGACGAGTTAACCAAATCACCGTTATTATCTATTTTATTTGTGCTAACTTCGCTTGAGAGTTCAGTAACTTTTCAAGTAAATCATCAACGATAGGTAGAGATTTATTAGTCTTCATATCCAAAAGTACAAAAGTAACCTCAGCATCAATAATGATATGATTTGTTTCTTTACAGCGTATAACTTGAGAAAGAATGCTACTTTTGTTACCTATTTTATTAACGGTGGTTTTAATGACCAAATGTTGTCCAAGCAGAGCAGGTAATCGATAATTAATATTAATATTAGCGACCACCCATGCTATTTTTTGCTGCATAAAATAATCTATATCATCAGTTAAACAAGCCCAACGCGCTTCCTCTAAAAACTCCAGATAACGCGCATTATTTACATGTTGATAGCCATCTAGATGATAGCCTCTAACTATTATTTCCGTCATAATTCAAACCAGTGTTTTAAAAATGATAATAATAGGTTAAAGACTGTTTTAGGAACAGATAATTATCAATTAATATTAACCCTATGAGATATAATGTATAGTTTGAAAACAGTCATTTCGTATTATTTTTGCATTAAGATTAAAAATTATGAAACATATTCACAGCTATTACTCTCCAAACAATTTGTATAACAACATAATTAAGGGTCTTAATAACCTTGGTAAAGATTTATCTAAGGTCACACTTGGTGATCTTCAGCCTGTTGATGAATTTCACATTCGGGGTGATATGGCAACTAAAGAGTTGATTAAACTAGCTAATTTTACTCCCAATATGAACATACTTGATGTAGGCTGTGGTGTTGGCGGATCAACACGCCGTTTGTCACATGAAACAGGTTGTCATGTTACGGGTATAGATTTGAGTGATGAATATATAGACGCCGCAGAAAGGTTAACGCAATTACTCAACATGCAGGACCGTGTCAAATTCAACGCCGCAAGTGCGCTTGACTTACCCTTTGAGGACAATACTTTTGACGGTGCTTGGTCAATTCAGATGAACATGAACGTCGAAGACAAACTAGGGTGGTTACAGGAAATTTATCGTGTACTCAAACCTGGAGCACGTGCCGTTTTGTATGAGGTATGTGGCAATAAGAATACACCCATTTATTTTCCGGTTCCATGGGCGCAAGACAGTTCTATGAATTTTTTGATACCGCAGGAACCATTCCGTGATGTAATTACATCTGCTGGGTTTAAGGTTGAAGTATGGAACGAGAAGACCGATCTGGCACAGCATGCCTTTGCACGTATGAAAAAACCCGAGGGTGATTCAGCACTGCCAGAACTAGGTTTGCATATGCTCATTGGAAATGACTTTAAGGTTAAGTCTTATAATATGCGCCGTAATCTTGATGATGAGCGCATTAGTTTGATAGAAACTTTAGTAATAAAGTAATAAAGTATAGCCTCAAGTTTAGTTCCCTTAAAGTGTTATTCTATATTCCTTCAGCTCTATTCATATGATAAGTTATAACTCTTTATCAGCCTATCGTTTGATAGGTTGAATTAATTTACGATAGGAATAAACGGTTTTCCGTTAAATAGGTCAATGAGTGCGTCAAGACTATTAATGCCTTTTTTTTCACGGTAGATAAATACTTCTTAGACATCACAACCGCTTTCTGAGCGAAAACAGCCTGATATTTTTTGCTTTAATTTTGTCATTCTTATATCTCTTTCTGTCAAGTTACTATCAAATGGCAGCATAAGGTTATACATAAATGCGAGCACTTCACTTTTATGTTGGACTAATCGATTAAATAAATTGTGGTTTTATGTTTTTAAATCGGCATCGTTTTTTACTTTAGCCGTTGGCATTATCGGGATTTGTTGTTTCGCTTCAAATAAAAGCCCTCGTAATAATGCTCTAAACCTAAAGTTTATTGTTTTGTTAACGAGGTGTGCTCTGCAGATATTGGATCATCAACTGAAATTTGTATACTTTGTAACCCACATATGGCACTAAGTTAATGGCGATTTTATTCCAGTATTTT
Source organism: Colwellia sp. (assembly GCA_003521815.1). GTDB lineage: Bacteria > Pseudomonadota > Gammaproteobacteria > Enterobacterales > Alteromonadaceae > Colwellia. The sequence continues at coordinate 11,150 of DPHE01000085.1, read as the reverse complement.
TCTTTAATATAAGAGAAAAGTCAACAACGGCCTCACCATTGACAGTCTTTTTATATTGTTAATTTACGGTATTTTATAAATATCCAAGCCTGATTGCTCCAACAATATTAAGGGTTCAACTCAGTTAATTAATCAAAGTAAGGATCAACATTGTCTACATTTAAAGAACAAAAAAATACAAAATCCGCACGAAAAAACCACGTACAGTCATAAAAGTTGGTTCTAGCCTATTAGCAAATATTAAAAATCAACACCTAGTTTTGCATTCATGTACGGCCTATTGAGTGACATTTTCAGGCTTCGTGATAAAGGCTACGAAGTGATGCAGACGTCATCTGGATACGTTGCATTAGATCTCAATACTATTAGCTGCAAGATTGAAAATGCCAGTGTACAAGACAAACAAGCGGCTGCAGCTTGCGGACAACCCATATTAATGAACGCATACAAACAGATTGCGTTGGAGTATGGTTTTGATATTGCCCAAGTCTTAGTCACCCTTGATGATCTCGAAAGTCGACGTCGATTTCTCAATATTAAAAATACGGTTCATCGTTTGATTAATCGTGAAAATTTGTCGTGTTCAGTGAACACCATCTTTCATGGGATTAACCGGTTCAAAGCGATTAATTAAAAAATAAGAGTCTCTGTAGAATGCTGGTTTGCTTTTTTGCTTACCGTCGTTTTCTACAGGCTCTAGTGTTGATTTTTATATAATGGTTTTATAGTAATCCAACCTTCCTCAAATTAATTCTTCTTTAAGCCCATAAAAAAGAGATATATTTTTATTATTAGCCGTTAAATAATATGTCAAATTATTTATGTGATCATATGAGCAGTTATTAATTACGGACCTAGCATGCTGTGTAGGCAATAACAGTTAAATAATACACATTATATAAAATAAAAAACCTAAAAGTGATCATATGATCAAACTTGTAATCAAAAATAGTTACAAATATTCATTGGTGAATACAAACTGTAAAAAACATATATAAACGATTGATAATTAATGTTTATTTATTGTTGGTCTATTAATTGCTTTAATAAACATAATATTTAAAGGGCAAATAATATAATGAGGAGACATGACAGATGATGGTAAATAGCAATGTGGAGTCAGATGAACCTATCAAACAAGCACACTTTGTTCATGTAACCGGTATCTTAAAAAATAAATTTGTTGAATTTGATTACTCAATTGGCACTCCTACCTTGTATGTGGAGCTTGTTTTACCTTTTAAGCAATTTCGTCAGTTTTGTATTAAACATGATGTTGAAGAATTAACAACAGAACAACAACATGAAGTTGAACTTGATAAATTAAAATGGCGTCATGGCCAACTAGATTAGTAATTTTAAGTAAATATTAATGGGGACTAAGTTTTATGTCAGTACATATATCCACTAAAGAAATAAAAACAAAACGTACCAACTATGGATACGTTGGCCGACGAATTGGGCACGATAAAACAGCATCACGTTATCAAGAAGCTATTTACGATATACAGCCTACCGCTAACTTTCATTATCCGCCAACTTGGGCAAAAGGAAAAGAATTGTATGATGTGAAAAACACGTCAATCGTAATGGAAGATTGGTACAGTTTTACTGACCCACGTCAGTTTTATTATAGTGCTTATGTTATGGCGCGTGCTAAACAGCAAGAAAGTATGGATAACAATTTCAAAATGGCAGAAAAGCATAACATGCTGCTATCTCTGCCAGATGAATTAAAAGCAACAATAAAAAAAATACTCACACCGCTACGTCACGTTGAATATGGCGCCAATATGAATAATCAAGATATTTGTGATCAATCATATGGCGCTTCTATAGCAACCGTAGCATCGTTGAATGGCTTCGACCGTATTGGTACATCACAATATATTTCTAAAATTATTTTGTTAATTGACGAAAATGAATCAATAGGGCTTGAACAAGGAAAATCTGATTGGTTAGACGATCCTATTTGGCAAGAATTACGTCATGCCATGGAAGATATTTTTGTACTTGATGATTGGTTTGAAATTATGGTTGCGCAAAATATTGTCATGGATGGTCTTATTTACCCATTAATTTTTGATCAATATATTCAAGAGGTAAGTAGTAAAGGTGGTAATGCTTTAACGTTGCTAACACAGTTTATGAGTGACTGGTATGTAGAAACTACCCGATGGACTAACCAACTTATTAAAGTCGTTGCAAAAGAAAGTGATGCAAACACTGAATTACTCTCTTCTTGGGTAATAAAATGGACAGAACGTTTAAATAACGCTGTTTTCCCTATTGCTCAAGTCGCCTTTACTGATAGCGGTGAGGATAAATTAACAGAAATAAAACGTGCATTATTGACACGATTAGCGAAACAAGGTCTTAAAGTTTAGGGGATTACCATGTCAGACAGCAAAGTATTTATTATCTTACAAAATAACGAAGATGCCCGCCCATTTGCCGAAGCATTTGAACAAGAAAATCCAGAAGCGGTATTTAAATATGACCAGCCAGGAATGATTCGTATTGAAAATATAGCTGAGTTAAAAATAACACAAGAAATGGTATCTGAACTAGCGGGTCGTGATGTTGATTTGCAAGAACTACATTTAACATTAGTGTCCTTATCTGGAAGTGTTGATGAAGATGACGATTATTTTAAAGTGTCATGGAATTAATTGAGGAGAATTATAATGGCTAAAAAATTAAATATGCGTAAACGCTATGAGTTATTGACTCGTGGTTTAGGTTGGGAGCCAACTTACCAACCTAAAGAAAAGGTTTTTCCTCAAGAATCATATGAAGGAATAAAAATAGTTGACTGGGATAAATGGGAAGACCCTTTTCGATTAACTGCCGATGCTTACTGGAAATATCAGGCAGAAAAAGATAAGAAACTTTATGCCATCATTGATAGTTTTGCACAAAATAATGGGCA
>DPHE01000085.1:3654-7971 GCA_003521815.1 Colwellia sp. | reverse complement strand
CACCGGGGTTATGCAAACTTAGCTCGCCAGTTTAGTGGTGAAGGTGCTCAAATAGCTTGTCAAATGCAATCTATTGATGAACTACGTCACTCACAAACACAAATACATACGTTAAGTCATTATAATAAACATTTTACTGGTTTACACGACCCGTTTCATATGCACGACAATGTATGGTATTTATCTGTACCAAAATCATATTTTGACGATGCAAGATCAGCAGGCCCATTCGAGTTTATTACCTCAATATCTTTTGCTTTTGAATATATTTTAACCAATTTGTTGTTTGTGCCTTTCATGTCAGGTGCTGCTCATAATGGAGATATGGCAACGGTTACTTTTGGTTTTTCAGCGCAGTCTGATGAATCACGCCATATGACCTTAGGACTTGAAATTATAAAGTTCATTGTTGAACAACATGAAGACAATCTTGAAATAGTACAAGGTTGGATTGATAAGCATTTCTGGCGTGCTTATCGTGTGCTTGGTTTGGTTTCTGCAATGCAAGATTACATGTTGCCTGATAGCCCTATGTCTTGGAAAGAAGCGTGGGATATTTATTTTGTTGATAACTGTGGTGCATTGTTCAAAGATTTAGGACGATATGGCTTACGTATGCCTAAATTTCATGAACAAGCTACAGCTGAAGCTGAACATTTAAGCCATCAAATTTATTTTACATTATATCAATTTTCACATGCGGCAGCTTTTCAAACAGAGATCCCGAGTAAAGAAAAAATGGATTGGTTATCTGAAAAATATCCTAACACTTTTGATAAATATTACCGCCCGCGTTGGGAAATGTATGCGGAGATGGAAAAACAAGGTAAACGTTACTTTAATGCAGGTCTACCTCAGCTATGCCAGGTATGCCAAGTACCTATGTGTTTTACTGAAATTTCAAAAGGAAAACCACTCGACCTTTCTTATCGTTTAAGTGAATTTAAGGGTGATAAATTTCATACCTGTACTGATGCTTGTAAAGCTATCTTTGACCACGAACCTGAAAAATATTCGCATGCATGGTTACCTGTGCATCAAATATTCCAAGGGAATTGTGGTGGCGCAGAAATTTCAGATGTTTTGAAGAATTATCACTTTAATCCAGAAGATAGTGGTGAATATAAAGGTTCTGCTGATGATATTGCTTGGCGTGCAACCAAGGGTGAAAGTAATGATATTGAAGAAAGTGCATAGGAGATAAAAATATGACAGTTAAAACAAATTATGGTGCATACCCTGAAGGTAATAAAGATGCAGTTGAAAACTTTCATGGTAATCAGTTAGTTTATTTTGCATGGGATGACCATTTAGGACTTGGTACAGCATTTGCTTTTCCATTTCCGCCTGAAATGCCTTTTGCTGCAATTACAGGTGAAGTTCTGCCTAATGTATGTGGTGCACATCCTGATTTTGAAAACATTGATTGGGTTACGGCTACTTGGATATTAGATGGAGAAAATTTTATTCCAGATTTAGGTAAAAGCTTAGCTGAAAATGGCATAGGACATAAATCATTAATCCGCTTAAAAACCCCGGGTTTAACGGGTTATAAAGGTAGTGGTAGTTAATCCATTTATTTAACAAATCATTAACTAGCATTCATATTAAAGCTGGTTAAATTTATAACAATAAGAGTAGATATTATGTCTTATCAAGTATTGATTGAGCCGCTCGGAGAAACCATTGAGGTAGAAGAAGGACAAACTATTTTAGATGCGGCGTTAAGAGCAGGTATCTATTTACCTCATGCATGTGGTCATGGATTATGTGGCACGTGCAAAGTAGATATTATAGAGGGTGATGTTGAACATGGTGATGCATCTCCTTTTGCTTTAATGGATATGGAAAAAGATGAAGGTAAATGTTTAAGTTGCTGTGCGATCCCAACAAGTGATTTAGAAATAGAAGCGGATGTTGAAGAAGATGAAGATGCGCAAAATCATCCCGTGAGAGATTATGTAGGTGTGGTTACAAAAATAGAAACAGTAACGCCACGCATAAAATCAATATTTATAGCATTGCAAGAGAATATAGAGTTTCAAGCTGGGCATTATATTAATTTAAATCTTCCAGAAGTTGATGAATACCCTAGAGCATTCTCAATTTCAAATCCCCCTTCAGATAAAAATCAAATAGAATTAAATATTAGTTTAGTACAAAACGGTAAAGGGACTAAATGGATACACGAGGAATTAAGAGTAGGTGATGAACTTAAGTTCAGTGGCCCATATGGTCGTTTTTTTGTCAGAGAATCAGCACCAGAACCTATGATATTTCTTGCCGGTGGCTCAGGGTTATCAAGTCCTAAATCGATGATTATGGACTTATTCGAAAGAGATGAAAAGCGTGATGTTACCTTGATTTACGGAGCTCGTAATCAAGATGAGCTTTACTACCATGAATTATTTACTGAAATGTCAGTAGAGCACAGTAACTTTACTTATATTCCTGCATTATCTGATGAACCAGAGTTGTCTGGTTGGCAAGGGGCTCGAGGTTTTGTTCATGTAGCAGCCAAAGAGCATTTTAATGGGAAATTTTCTGGTCATAAAGCTTACATGTGTGGGCCTCCACCAATGGTTGATGCGTGTATTACAACACTGATGCAAGGCCGGTTATTTGAACGAGATATGTTCATGGAAAACTTTTACACCAAAGACAGTCAAGAAGCGGTCAGTAAAAGCCCTTTATTCAAGTCAATTTAACGCGGAAAATACGTAATGAAAAATAATCCTGAAATAGGTAAATCAATAAAAGCTAATGGAATTAACACTAATTACCATGATGTTGGTACAGGTGATGTGGTGTTGCTTATTCATGGCTCTGGTCCTGGTGTTAGTGCATGGGCAAATTGGCGATTAACTATTCCAGCATTAGCTGAAAATAATAGGGTGATAGCACCTGATATGGTTGGCTTTGGTTACACCGATAGACCCGCTGATAACAACTATTCAATGAATGATTGGGTGGAACAAGCTATTGGTTTATTAGACGCGTTAAATATAGACAAAGCCTCTGTTGTAGGTAATTCGTTTGGTGGTGGCTTAGCGCTAGCGATAGCTATTCGTCATCCAGAACGAGTGAGTAAGCTGGTATTGATGGGTAGTGTAGGGGTTCCTTTTATGTTGACTGAGGGATTAGATAAAGCTTGGGGATACCAACCATCTATCGCGAACATGAAACAGTTATTAGATATATTCGCCTATAACCGCGAACTCGTTTCTGATGAATTAGCTGAATTACGATATAAAGCAAGCATACAAGAGGGGTTTCAAGAAGCTTTTTCAAGTATGTTTCCTGCTCCCCGCCAACGGTGGGTTGTCGCGATGCAAAGTGCTCCTGAAGATATTAAAAATATCAAACATAAAACATTAATTATACATGGAAGAGATGATGAGGTGATTCCGTTATCAAATGCCTATGAATTTATTCATCTCATTAAACATGCTCAATTACACGTTTTTGGTGAATGTGGACATTGGACACAAATAGAGAAAAAAGAAGAATTTAATTCGTTGGTAAGTGACTTTCTAACACATTAAGGTTACGTGATTTGAATACTAGATACTAATAATATATACATTCAAATAAAATATATATTTTATTTGAATGTATATATATAAAGTTGTATTGTGGTTTAATTATTTTTTTCAATTAGAGCTCAATAATCTGAAATATTAGTAAAACTCTACGAATTAATATAATAGGCATTTCACTATAGGTAAATTTATGAGTACTTCACCTTTAACGCAATATTGCATAACAATTATTAATACGAATGAAGAATATTTGTGTTTTGAGGGTAAACATTTACTTCAAGGAATGAAAAACCTTGGAAAATGCAGCATACCATCAGGTTGTCATGGTGGTGGGTGTGGTGTTTGTAAGATTCAAGTTATTAAAGGGGAAGTGGAAAAAGTCACGATGAGTAGAAAACATATCTCACAGAAAGAAGAAAGAAATGGTACTTATTTAGCGTGTTGTGTCTTTCCTAAGAGTGATATTTCAATAAAAGTGATTGGTAAAATAAAAAGAAAACTGGTTAATAAAAATAATAACTTTGTATTTAATTATGGGTGAATAAAACACTTTAAAAATTTTAATTGGGGATAATATTATGGGTGTAATGAAAATAGGTCACGTTAACTTACGTGTTTTAGATATGGCAGCAGCAAGAAATCATTATGAGAATATTATAGGGCTTATTGTTACTGATGAAGATAAAGACGGTAATCTTTATTTAAAGGGTTGGGACGAATGGGATAAATATTCAGTTATCTTAAGCCCATCAGATCATGCTGGTATGGATCATGT
>DPHE01000085.1:0-3341 GCA_003521815.1 Colwellia sp. | reverse complement strand
TTTGCAGAAAAAACGTTTGTGGGTAAAAGTACGGGTGATATAAACCCCGCGCCATGGCCAATTGATGTCAAGGGCGTTGGTGCTCATTGGTTAGATCATTGTTTACTTGTATGCCCCTTGGATCCTGAAAATCAAATTAATACCATTGCCGACAATGTTAATTTTTTATCAAAATGCTTAAATTTTAGGTTAACAGAACAAGCACTTGTTGGCCCTAATGGTGATATTCAAGCTGTTGCTTTTTTAACGGTAACTAACACACCACATGATATTGCTTTTGTTCCAGGGCCAACAGCAGGTTTTCATCATGCATCATTCTTTTTGCCAGGTTGGGGAGATATTTTAAAAGCAGCAGACCTTATGGGCATGAATAACGTTAAAATGGATGTTATGCCAACTAGACATGGTATTACTCGTGGTGAAACAATTTACTTTTTTGATCCTTCAGGTAATCGTAATGAAACCTTTGCTGGTTTAGGCTATTTAGCGACACCTGATATGCCCGTGATTACTTGGACAGAGGAAGAAATTCCCCGAGGAATCTTTTATCATTCAGGTGAACTTAATCTTGCTTTTACAGAAGTATATACTTAAAAATAGCTATTTTTTCTCATCCGCGTGAATATATTTATGTGGATGAGAAAACGCAGGATAAAAATGAAAATATCTGAAAAAAGCCACCTCATTCATTGGCAAGCAGCCAATGTTATTGTAATGGCTGCAGTTGTTAAAGCGGAAGAATTAGGCATAGCCATCAATGTAGCTGTGGTTGATTCAGGTGGTAATTTATCCGCATTTTTAAGAATGCCACATGCATTTTTACACTCTATTGATATAGCTAAAGACAAAGCATATACCTCAGCGGGATTCAGATTTCCTACAAGTGCTTGGAAAGATATTTTTTCTCATGAAGCGATGCTAGCTAAAGGGATGCCTCCTAGGGATAGACTAGTCGTTTTTGGCGGAGGAATTCCAATAGGTATTAAAGGAATGAATCTTGGCGGAATTGGTGTGTCAGGAGGTACAGAAGAAGAAGATATAATCTGTGCTGAGGCTGGATTGTCAGCGTTAAGTCTCAAATAAACAACAATGAAATGGTTAAGCTCTTGAGGTGATTTTTTCTTACCTATAATTGGCATTTTATACCATAAAACGTAGAGTGGATTATTTATTGTCAAATTAAAACTATACTTTTATTTTTTGCTTTTTTTGATCACTCTTTAACTATATTTGAGTAATTTATAACAAATAAAATCGATTAGGATTAAAATAAATAATGTCGTCAAATAGTTTGAGGGTAGCAATTATAGGGGCAGGTGGTATTGGTTGTTATTATGGTGCCCGATTGCAAAAGGCTAATCATAAAGTTGTGTATATTGCACGCGGTAAGCATTTAGAAGCTTTAACGTCATCAGGCTTAACGTTAACACACCCCGACTTTAATTTTGATGAGCATGTCACAGCATGTTCTTTATCATCACTGTTTACACAATACACACCCAATGATTTTGATATTTATCTACTTTGTGTCAAAGCGACCGTAACAGAAGAAATAGCCAAAAAATTGCAGCAATGGCTCAATCATTTTAAACACACTATCACTATTATTTCACTCCAAAATGGGATTGATAATGAAGCGATACTCAAAAAGTATTTACCTGATTCGTTTGTGGTCGGAGGATTAGCAGTTCGAATTGGGGGCCATATTTTAAAGCCCGGTATTGTCCAAGCGAAAGGTGTAGCTCAATTAATTATTGGTAAATGGCCTTATGCAAATGATAAACAAAACAGCCAATTAAATGCTTGGTCTCGTATTTTTGAACAAGCAAAAATCCCAACTCAAGTTGTTAATAATATTCGTTTTGAATTATGGCGAAAATTACTTATAAATAACGGTGTTAACCCTTTATCAGCTCTTACCGGTCTTGATACAAGAAAATTAACACATCATCCCCATTTTGGTCAAATCGTGTATCGATTAATGCAAGAAGTTGCACAGGTATCTTGCGTTGATCAAGAAGCACTATCAACAAAGGACGTTGATGAAATGTATGATTTGATCCGATCGTTTGATCCAATTAAAACGTCTATGTTAGTAGATTATGAAAAAGGGGGGACTTTAGAGTTAGACGAAATTTGCGGCGCTGTTTTAAAGCGAAGCAAGCTAATCAATATTTCTGTGCCATACACGGAAGTTGTCAATGCATTACTTGAAAATGCACTAGAAAAAAGAATTGTGTGATGTGATAGCAGTTAACACTCGTTTATTAGTTACTGGCGAATTTACTCAATGACTAATACTTTTACGCATGAAATCTCTGTATATAACCGAGTGATTAATTCTGTTGCAGGAATTTTTATTTTACTGATGATACTGATCTCAATAGGTAACTTGTTTAACGATACTATCGCTAGTTATATTCCTGGTATTTGTCTTTGGATAGCTGCTTTTCTAGTCCTGTCACGCTTATCATTATTAATAGCCGTTCAATCTCAGTTTTAATGATTTTAAGCCTTGTTTGCTTTTTTATTGCTTATCAGCGACAAGTTGATATTAATTTTATCGTTATATTGTATTCGAATATTAGTTTTCTTACCTTGTTAGCGGTTATCAGTTTTTTAAAATTGATCGCGTCACCGAATGCATCATTAATACAACTAATGATGCAAGAGTAATAAACAAATAATCAAGGGAACATATTAGAGGTAGCATAGTTAACTCTACTTTTTAAATAATAAAATATTTAAAGCTCTTCTTCTTGAACATTACGATGTAAATAGTATTCATCTAAAATATATAAAGGCAAAAACATGTTAAAAAGAATCAGTGTACTTGATCAATCTCCTATCCATGATGGTAAGGGGGAATCGTCAGGTTTACATGACACGTTAGCCCTAGCTAAGTTATGTGATCAAGCCGGATATCATCGCTATTGGTGTGCAGAGCATCATGCTACTCCAGGTTATGCATCACCTTGTCCTGAAATGATGGCTGCACATGTTGCTTGTCACACTGAACGTATTAAAGCAGGAACTGGAGGGGTAATGTTGACACATTATAGCCCTTTTAAAGTGGCTGAAACATTTAGAATGCTTGAAGGATTGCATCCCGGTCGTATAGATTTAGGTATTGGCAGAGCGCCAGGAGGAAATGGATATGCGCATGCGGCATTAGCCGCACCAAGACAGCCTATTTCACATGAATATTATCCAGATCAAAGCGCAGAATTAGTCGCCTATTTAAGAGGAACATTACCGTCTAAACATCCTTTTAAACAGGTTAATGTTGAACCTAATAATGCGGGATGTCCTGATATTTGGATGCTAGGCTCTTCTGGTGG
>DPHE01000058.1:10343-13577 GCA_003521815.1 Colwellia sp. | reverse complement strand
GTGTGGGAATAAAGTCAGGAGATTTTAAAGCCGAAGTACAGAACATCTCCGTGAATAACACCGAAACTATTACGCTATTGGTCGACAGCCTTGTTAAGTAATTTCGCGTAAAGCGAATGGTCATACTCCTTTCCGTCGGTCACCGTTCGTCCTGAGCCCGTCGAAGGGTCAGTATGAACGGTTTACACCCCTTCGACTACTCGTACCTCGCGCTCAGTATGAACGGCTATAACCGACCCTCGGATCGAGCGAATTGCACAATAATAGCGAAATTGATTGGTATGTTTAAGCAGAGCTTGCGTATAATAAGCGTTTTTGGAGTAATAGAGATGGAATATCCTAAACTGGCTCAAAAAGAGCAGGCCAAAAAATACCATTTTTATCCTACTGTCGTGTTTCATCATGAAGCCTTACGGTAGCTAGCATTGACACTAGTAACTAACAGTTGAACAAACAGATTGAGAAGGTTCCCATGATTAAAAGCACCGCTGAAGTACGTCAGGCATTTTTAGATTATTTTGCCACCAAGCAACATCAAATAGTAAAAAGTAGTTCATTAGTTCCGGGCAATGACGCCACGTTACTTTTTACCAATGCCGGTATGGTGCCTTTTAAGGATGTATTTTTAGGGGCTGAAAAACGCAGTTATACCCGTGCTACCTCAGCACAACGTTGTGTTCGTGCCGGTGGTAAACATAATGACTTAGAAAATGTTGGTTATACAGCGCGTCATCATACGTTTTTTGAAATGCTCGGAAACTTTAGTTTTGGTGATTATTTTAAAAACGAGGCAATACGCTTTGCTTGGGAATTTTTAACCGTTGTTTTAGGTCTGCCAAAAGACAAATTATTAGTGACCATTTATGCAGATGATGAAGAAGCGTTTACTTTCTGGAAAAATGAAATTGGTATACCCGTAGATAAAATCATTCGCATTGGTGATAAATCGGCAGATAAAAAGTTTGAGTCAGATAACTTTTGGTCAATGGGTGATACCGGACCTTGCGGACCCTGCTCTGAAATATTTTATGATCATGGTGCTGATATTTGGGGTGGCCCTCCGGGATCTCCTGAAGAAGATGGTGATCGTTTTATTGAAATTTGGAACATCGTCTTCATGCAGTTTAATCGCCAAGCTAATGGTGATATGCAACTTCTACCTAATCCGTCTATTGACACGGGTATGGGGCTAGAGCGTATCTCTGCTATTATGCAAGGTGTACATAGCAACTATGAAATAGACCTTTTTCAAGCGTTGATCAAAGATACCGCACACTTATTAGAGTGCAATGATTTAGATAATAAATCTCTTCGCGTTATTAGTGATCATATTCGCTCATGTAGCTTCTTAATTATTGATGGTGTTGTACCATCAAATGAAGGTCGCGGTTATGTCTTACGTCGTATTATTCGACGTGCTATTCGCCATGGACATAAACTAGAAGCCAAAGAAAACTTCTTCCATAAATTAGTAAAGTCATTAGTTGAACAAATGGGTGAAGCATATCCTGAACTTGCTCAACAACAATCGATTATCGAAAAGTTATTAAGAATTGAAGAAGAGCAATTTGGACGCACCTTAGATCGCGGCATGATCTTACTTGAAGATATGTTAACGAACTTAGATGGCGATACCATCAGCGGTGACGATGTTTTTAAATTATATGATACCTATGGTTTTCCAGCCGATTTAACCGCAGACATTGCCCGTGAACGTCAATTACAAATAGATCACAAGGGCTTTGATGTTGCGATGGGCTTACAACGTCAGCGTGCACAACAAGCGAGTCAATTTGGCACAGATTACAATCAGCAATTAACATCTGATCACAACACCGACTTTAAAGGCTATACCAGTCATTCCTATTCCGCCACCATTGTAGAGCTATTTAATAATCAGAACCAAGAAGCAGTTAGTGAATTAAATGAAGGCGAGCAAGGGTTAGTTATTTTAGATCATACCCCTTTTTATGCCGAGTCAGGTGGCCAAGCGGGTGATACCGGTTTATTACACCTTGATGGTGGCGTTTTTGAAGTAGAAGACACCATAAAGTTAGGTAACGCCTTCGCACATCGAGGAATTGCACGCACCAATATGGGCGTTAACCGACGTGTTAAAGCCGAAATTGATAGTGACCGTCGCGCGGCTATAGTAAAAAACCATACAGCAACCCACCTTTTACATGCGGCACTGCGTAAAGTATTAGGCGAGCATGTCACCCAAAAAGGATCCTTATGTGATCATGACAAACTTCGTTTTGATTTCTCTCATTTTGAAGGGTTAACTGCCCAACAATTAGCCGCAGTAGAACAAATGGTCAATAACGAAATTCGTCATAATCATGTGCGTGATACTCAATTAATGTACATAGAAGACGCCAAAGAAAAAGGTGCCATGGCACTTTTTGGTGAAAAATATGATGATGAAGTACGTGTTGTTACCCTAGGTGACTTCTCTACAGAGCTTTGTGGTGGTGTTCATGTTGAACGCACAGGTGATATTGGCTTATTGAAAATAGTCTCTGAGTCGGGTGTTGCAGCAGGTGTTCGTCGTATTGAAGCCGTTACCGCAACCGGTGCACTAGCCTTCATCAATGAACAGAGCGCAACGTTAACTAAAGTCGCCAGTTTAGTGAAATCTGATGTGGCGAGCGTTGGTGCTAAAGTAGAACAATTAATAACCCGTTCTAAACAGTTAGAAAAAGAAATCAGCCTACTTAAACAAGCACTTGCAGCACAAGCCGGTTCAGATTTATTAAGTTCAGCCATTGAAATTAATGGTATCAAAGTTTTAATTGCCGACTTAGATGGTGTTGAAAGTAAATCACTGCGCGGTATGGTTGATGAACTAAAAAATAAAATGCAATCGGGTATTATTATGTTGGCTACCGCTAATGACGACAAAGTGGGATTGATTGCCGGAGTAACCAAAGATCTAATCGGACAGGTGAAAGCGGGTGAACTAGTGAATATGGTAGCACAGCAAGTAGGCGGTAAAGGGGGGGGCAGACCTGACATGGCCCAAGCCGGTGGTAGTGAGCCTGAAAACATAACGACCGCATTAGCCTCAGTAAAACCTTGGTTAATTGAAAAACTAACTTAATCAAGTGATAGCCAAGGATAACCAAACCACTCAAAGATACCAAAATGGGGTTTTAACGTAGTCAGGGGCTGTTTTGAACCTACTTTTATTATAATTATAATAAAAGTAGGTAAAACCCTATCCAAAGTGAA
>DPHE01000058.1:9207-10155 GCA_003521815.1 Colwellia sp. | reverse complement strand
ATAGATACAATAAGTGTAAAATTGGAGTTTTAGACTTATTTCAAAGTGTATTTTTTCATGATCTTTAATAATACTTATAACGTATCATGAAGAAGATAACTCATTTTATACATTACTAGCTTATGTATATTGATTGAGAATAACTCAATTTTATAAAAGGAAGAGGGAAATGTTAATATTAACACGACGTGTTGGGGAAACTTTAATGATTGGTGACGAAGTCACAGTGACTGTATTAGGCGTCAAAGGTAATCAAGTAAGAATAGGTGTTAACGCACCAAAAGACGTTTCAGTACATCGCGAAGAAATTTATATGCGTATTCAAGCAGAGAAAGATGATACTGAGTCAACAGGCAACGTATAAATTATGTAATTATGTAATTTGAAGAAACACCACATTTGTTGGTGTTTTTTTTTGTTATAAATTTTAATGGTCGAAAATTATCATTATTGTTTGAATTCTCATCAAACAGTTAAAAAACAAAAATAAATGCATAAAAAGGTTTGACTTATTTTTGAGATCTATTAATATGCGCACCACTGGAGAGGTGGCCGAGTGGCCGAAGGCGCTCCCCTGCTAAGGGAGTATCTGGTTTGTAGCCGGATCGAGGGTTCGAATCCCTCCCTCTCCGCCATTATTTTTATTTTATGAATTTAATGGTTGTGTATCTTTAGACTAAGATGTAAAACATAGTTTATAACGTTACCAGCACGTAGCTTAGCTGAATAGAATGTTTATTGATGGTGGCTACGAACAAGGTTCGTTTATCGAATAAGTAACGATATTAAAAATAACTTAATCACGGGCGCGTAGCTCAGCTGGATAGAGTACCTGGCTACGAACCAGGCGGTCGCAGGTTCGACTCCTGCCGCGCCCACCACTTTTATTTCGAGTGATAAAATAAAGAATGAAAAATGGTTCACCGAAAACGAACCAGGCGCAGTATA
>DPHE01000058.1:8812-9071 GCA_003521815.1 Colwellia sp. | reverse complement strand
GAAAACGAACCAGGCGCAGTATAATCGAAAGGTTCAACTCTGCCAGTCCTGCACTTTTCTTTAAGTGTTAAAATAATAAAGATAAGCTCATATTAAAGCTGAAAAAATAAATATATTGAGGGCGCGTAGCTCAGCTGGATAGAGTACCTGGCTACGAACCAGGCGGTCGCAGGTTCGACTCCTGCCGCGCCCACCACTTTTCTTTCGAGTGATAAAAGAATGAAGGATGGTTCATCGAAAACGAACCAGGCGCAGTATA
>DPHE01000058.1:8328-8639 GCA_003521815.1 Colwellia sp. | reverse complement strand
GAAAACGAACCAGGCGCAGTATAACCGCAAGGTTCCACTCTGCCAGTCCAGCACTTTTCTTTAAGTGTTAAAATAACAAAGATAAGCTCATATTAAAGCTGAAAAAACAAATATATTGAGGGCGCGTAGCTCAGCTGGATAGAGTACCTGGCTACGAACCAGGCGGTCGCAGGTTCGACTCCTGCCGCGCCCACCACATTTCTCGCTTTTAGTAAAAAGTCGAGTGTAAATAAACCTAGCCTTGGCTAGGTTTTTTTATGTCTGAAATATGATGAAAATGGTACCGACGCTCTTCTACTCTTCTACTCTTC
>DPHE01000058.1:1546-8147 GCA_003521815.1 Colwellia sp. | reverse complement strand
CTCTTCTACTCTTCTACTCTTCGATAAGCTCTGAGCTTGTCGAAGGGTCGAAGGATCCTGCTCAGAACAATCGGGGAATATGACTAGTTGCTCTAAGTAAAGTACATGGGCGCGTTTGTTAATATTCGCCGCGGATGAAAATAAATATACTCAATGGGTATTATGAATGAATTTTATACTAACTTGGTGCTAGGCCCTTAGTTTTAATGTGCTAAATTAAAGTTTATACACAAATAAGTGAATAAAAGCCTTTTGTTGTATATTGTATAAAATACTATTTATAATTGCTTTAAAGCCTATAACTATTAGCTTTATATTGTATACAATATCTCTTTTATGCAATATTAGGTAAATAATTAGTGAAAAACACTGAATGTTGTGTATTTTAGGTCTTGACCTTAAGTTATTTTTGTGAAAATGAAAAATAATGTTTGTTTTTAGTCTGTAGAGTGATTATTCTAATTTCATAAATTTTCGAATGAGATTAAATAATGAACAGTATGGAACAGCAGTTTTTAGAAGCTGGCACACTTATGTTAGCCGGAATGGTGGTTGTATTCGCTTTTTTAAGCTTATTGATACTTTTTATTACTACAGTATTGGCTAAATTAGCGGTTAAATTTCCAGATCCTATTGCACCAACGAATACTCGTTCGAATAAAAAAAATAATAAGGCTGCCAGCGGTGAGATATCTCCTGCCATTGTTGCAGCAATAAGTGGAGCTGTTACTCGTTATCGCCAACAGCACTCTCAACCACCTTCTTCTATACAGAATTCAAAAATATAAGGGCATTATCATGAGCAAACCATTAGGTATTACCGAAGTTGTCTTAAGAGATGGTCATCAATCAATATTAGCAACAAGACTTCGTTTAGAAGATATGTTGCCTATAGCGTCAACACTTGATGACGTAGGTTATTGGTCTATTGAATCTTGGGGCGGAGCAACATTTGATTCTTGTATTCGCTATTTAGGTGAAGATCCTTGGCATCGTATTCGTGCGTTGAAAAAGGCTATGCCAAAAACAAAACAACAGATGTTATTTCGGGGTCAAAATATTCTTGGTTACCGCCACTATGCAGATGATGTAGTAGAAAAATTCGTTGAGAGAGCCCACATTAATGGTGTTGATGTGTTCCGTATTTTTGACGCTATGAATGATGTTCGTAACTTACAAACATCAATTAAAGCCGCTGTTAAAGTAGGTGCCCACGCACAAGGTACGTTAAGTTATACCGAAAGCCCTGTTCATACGCTTGAAGGTTGGTTGACTATGGCCAAGCAGCTTGAAGATATGGGCGCACATTCTTTATGTATTAAAGATATGTCAGGTTTATTAAAGCCTTACGATGCCGCTGAATTAATTAGTCGTCTTAAAGAAACCGTTGCTTTACCTATCGCGTTACATTGTCATGCGACTACAGGCTTAAGCATTGCTACGCAAATGAAAGCAATTGATAGTGATATTGATGTTATTGATACGTCAATTTCTTCAATGAGTATGACTTATGGCCATTCTCCAACAGAAACTATTGCGGCTATTGTTGAAGGCAGTAAACGTGATACAGGTTTAAATATTGAAAAAATGGCTGAGGTTGCGGCATACTTCCGTGACGTCAGACAAAAATATGCTGAGTTTGAAGGTAGCTTAAAAGGCGTTGATGCGCGTATTTTGACCGCACAAGTGCCAGGTGGCATGTTAACTAACATGGAAAATCAACTTAAAGAACAAGGCGCAAGCGATAAGTTTGATGAAGTATTAACTGAAATTCCAAAAGTACGTAAGGATTTAGGTTATATTCCATTGGTAACGCCAACGTCACAAATCGTTGGTACACAAGCGGTATTAAATGTATTAACCGGTGAGCGTTATAAGTCTGTTACTAAAGAAACTGCGGGGGTATTGAAAGGTGAATACGGTGCTACGGCTGCACCTGTTGATGCTGAGCTACAAGCACGCATTTTAGATGGTAAAGACGTAATTACTTGTCGTCCAGCAGATTTACTTGATCCAGAAGTTGATAAATTATCTACAGAGTTACAAGAATTGGCTAAAGAAAAAAATATCGATCTAGCAGATGAAGTGATAGATGATGTTTTGACCTATGCTTTATTCCCACAGATTGGTTTGAAATTCTTAGAGAATCGTAATAACCCTGCTGCCTTTGAACCTATTCCAACTAAAGCTAACCCGGCAGCGGCTAAGTCAACTGCTCAATCAGCTGAGCCAAGCGCATTAACAGAACCAGAAAACTATGCTGTTAGCGTTGATGGTAAAGTTTATGATGTAGTTGTAGCACCAGGTGGTTCTATTGAAGCGATTACTCACCCAGCAGGTGATGATGCTATTAAGCAATCAGCGTCTATCACAGCGGAAGAAACTTTGAATGCACCTTTATCAGGTAACATTTTTAAAGTGCTTGTTGATGAAGGGGATTCTGTTGAAGCAGGTGACGTTGTTATCATCATGGAAGCGATGAAAATGGAAACCGAAATTCGTGCAGTGAATGCAGGCGTTATTACTAGTTTGCACACTAAAGAAGGCGATTCCGTTTCTGTTGGTGATGCATTACTTAGCTTTTCATAGGGGATAGCATGGATTCGTTATATAAATTATGGCTCTCAACTGGCTTAGCTAACTTTGAGTTAGGCCAAATGATTATGATGCTAGTAGGGTGTGGTTTACTCTATCTTGCTATTGCTAAGAATTTTGAACCGTTATTATTATTGCCAATGGGATTTGGCGCTGTTTTAACCAACATTCCTATTGCTGGCTTTAGTGACGTTGGTGGTTTATTGCATTATATTTATTATGCAGGTATCGATACGGGTATTTTTCCTTTGCTTATTTTTATGGGTGTAGGGGCTATGACTGATTTTGGTGCATTAATCGCCAACCCTAAAACTTTACTTTTAGGGGCTGCAGCACAAACCGGTATTTTTGCTACTTTATTTGGCGCAATTGCACTGAATGCTGTTCCTGGGATTGAGTTTACATTAAGAGAGGCATCAGCCATTGCTATTATTGGTGGTGCTGATGGTCCAACTGCAATATTTTTAGCTTCTAAGTTAGCGCCTGAATTGTTAGGTGCAATTGCGGTAGCCGCGTATTCATATATGGCATTAGTACCTATTATTCAGCCACCAATTATGAAAGCGTTAACCACCTTAGAAGAACGTAAAATTGAAATGGCACAGCTTCGTCCTGTAACTAAAATTGAAAAAGTTATATTTCCATTAGGTGTATTACTAATGACTATATTCTTTTTACCTTCAGCTACGCCATTAGTTGGTATGTTCTGTTTAGGTAATTTGATGCGTGAATCTGGTGTGGTTGATCGTTTAAGCTCAACTGCTCAAAATGAATTGATTAACATTACGACTATTTTACTTGGCTTAGGTGTTGGTTCAAAACTAAGTGCAGAAGCCTTCTTAAACATTGAAACCTTAGGTATTTTAGGGTTGGGAGCTGTTGCTTTTTCTATTGGTACTGCTTCAGGGGTATTAATGGCTAAACTGATGAATAAGGTTTCTAAGGTCCCTATTAATCCATTAATCGGTGCTGCTGGGGTTTCAGCGGTACCAATGGCGGCTAGGGTTGCCAACAAAGTCGGTTTAGAGGCTAATCCTCATAACTTCCTACTGATGCATGCAATGGGCCCTAATGTGGCTGGTGTGCTTGGCTCAGCGGTAGCCGCCGGTATACTACTCGCGTTAGTAGGGTAAAGTGTAAACCGTTACTTTTATAAACATCAACATAAACATAAAATTAAAAAACCGAGCATGTCTCGGTTTTTTTATGTTCAAATGATAGGATGATTTTTTAACTTCAATATATTTAGTGTGATAAAAAAATTCTACCCTATATGTTTATCCTACTCGCCCTTTCTGCCTGCTCAACCTCCTCAACAGGACGAAAGCAAGTATCGCTGTACTCTAACGCTGAATTAACACAGCTGGGCATCAGCTCATTTATCTCCGATTATCTCCGTTCGCCCTGAGCGCGAAGCCGTCGAAGGAAGCCTTTCCGATTGTCCTGAGCTTGTCGAAGGAAAGATCCAGTGCAAAAAGTGAAATTGCAAGATAAGATAAGGTGAGCTAAGCTTTAGTCTTAGTAAAATTATCATATATCTAATAGCCTCATTGCTAACGTAACTTAATTTTAAAGTATAATTCCTACAGGGACAGGGATACATGACTATATTTTTTACAGCACTCACCGCCTTTTGCTTCGCAGTTTTAGCCATAAAATTGTTTAAGCCGGTTGCTATTGAAGTTGGTTTACTTGATAAACCAAACGAAAGAAAGCATCACGCAGGCCAGATCCCATTAATTGGTGGCATTTCAATCTATATAGCCGTACTCGCGGCTAGTCTCATATGGTTACCCAATACTATTGAATTACGTATGTACCTTATCGCCTCAGCGATGATTGTGTTTATTGGCGTTCTAGATGATAAATTTGACTTACGAGTGCGAATTCGTATTGTCGGTCAAATTATTGTTGCCAGCTTAATGATTTATGGTGTTGGCGATTCAATTTCAAACCTAGGTAACCTGATCGGATTAGGTGATATTCAACTGGGTCCCTTTGGTGTTATATTCACTTATATAGCCATTATCGTTCTGATTAACGCATACAACATGATAGATGGCATTGATGGCCTACTAGGTATGTTAAGTTTAAATACTTTTACAGCTATTGCGATTCTGTTTTTAATGAGCGGTAGTCAAGACTATTTAAGTTATCCATTAATATTAGCTACAGCTACGTTACCTTATTTAATTTTCAATCTTGGTTTTTTTAAAAAATTCACCAAAAAAATATTTATGGGTGATGCAGGAAGTATGTTTATTGGTTTAAGTGTTATTTGGTTGTTGTCAATGGGCACACAAGGTGAAAATGCATCGTTTCGACCTGTAACTGCATTATGGATTTGTGCCATACCACTAATGGATATGTTAGCGATTGTCTATCGCAGAGTAAAAAAAAGTAAGTCTCCATTTAAACCTGATAGAGATCATTTACATCATATTCTTCAACGTGCTGGTTTATCATCAGAACAAGCATTAGTATTTATCTCTGTTTTTTCCGTATTGATGTCTATCATTGGCCTAGTAGGTGAATACTTTGAAATAGCAGAAAGTAGTTCGTTGTTGTTATTTCTTCTTATTTTTGTACTTTATAACAAATATGCGCGCCATTATATTCGATGAGCGTAATGCTATTCCGCCCCTTTTTTTAATGATTAAGTAGAACAGTAATGGCTGAATTCTCATAAAATTTTTAAAATATACGTTAGCTTTGTTTAAACTCACTGGGTTATTTAGAAAGTACAATTGAGCTAAATTTAACACTTTTTGATTGCTACGAGCGTTATAGATCGTATTTTCTTTTTGTAACTTTTTCTTGCAGTCTTTATCAATATATTCTGTAGGCGTCATACTTTTTACTTCAACAATTTAATTATATATATTTGAGCTCATATCCATTGCATTATGAGCTGTGGGTATGGCTTATATTTCTTATGCAAACAATTTGATCAAAAGATGAAGAAAAGTAAAATAAAAAAAGACAAAAAATTTAAAACATATAAATCATTGTATTACTGGTTTTTTTAAGTCAACAAGCTAATACCATTTTTATTTTGTTACCTGAGTATTACTCTAAAATTCTCATAATCGGAGCAATCCCCTTGTCCTTTCGATGATAATATTAGTCTTAGCGTGTCTTAAAATAATTAAATTGAAATTAAATGGATAGAAATACCGCCTAGTGGTCGATAATGGGGATTTAGGTTTGAATAATAAAATTTACAACGTAGGTACCTCAACAGCTAAGGTATAAAACGGCGTACTAAATAATTAGGATGTTTAGGTTAAAAAAAGCCGAACGTTTCTTAAAACGTTCGGATTAAATTAATCAAATAAAATCAATGTGTTATTTTTATATGAGTGAGCGAATGAACAGCTGTCGTTTGAGTACTTCATAACTTGCAATTATTTTTTTTAAAGCGCTCTTATAGAGAGAATCACTGTCTTTGAGCTTGGGGGCGTATGTTAATATTCTTGAAAATAGATGGATAAAATTTGTTTTAGATTGTACTTTTTTATTATTTGTTTTTATTAATTTAACTTATTGATAATGGAATGTAACTAATAGTTTTGAGTTAGTGGTTAATCTTAACTTAACAATCAAAAATAACAGTGAAAGTTCCATCTTTACCGTGAAATTAAGCGACTAGATAATTAATGTGATGGGCGGCTGTTTATAAAATATGAATTTTTACCGTTGTTGTAATAGCTATATTTACTTTATAGATCTTGAACACACCTAAATACGATAGTCAAATCGATCTGTTTTTATTTAAAAATCAGATTGTATTTCACATCAAAAATATCTTTGAGGACCTATTAAATAAGGATGCTTCATGATCTTTCCCTAGTCACCAACCCCTACATGCGTTGTCACAGGCCCTTTTTATTTATTAAAATGTATTGTTAATAGGACCTGTTTTATCACTTAAATTATATTGGTTTAATAATATTGGAGGAGTTAACCCTTATACCCTTCGACTCCTTCCTTCCTTCCTTCCTTC
>DPHE01000058.1:0-1389 GCA_003521815.1 Colwellia sp. | reverse complement strand
TCCTTCCTTCCTTCCTTCCTTCGAGAGGCTCAGGACGTACGGAAGTTATAGCAGTCGAAGGGTCAATGGGTAAGATAAAAGCGAGCGGGTTGTGGCCTCAGGGCGAGCATTAGGAATGAAGAAGTTTATTTTTTAGGCTAGCTATTTCCATGCAGGTGAAGTTCAAATAAACTAGAATATTTCTATGCAGGTGAAGCTCAAATGAACTAGAATAGCCCCATGCACGTGAAGCTCAAATAAAACAAAATAAAATAAAGGATTAAGATGACTCGTAAAATAACAAAAGCTGTAATTCCTGTCGCTGGTTTGGGTACACGTATGTTGCCTGCTACAAAAGCTATTCCCAAAGAAATGTTACCTGTTGTAGACAAGCCTATGATTCAATACATTGTTGATGAATGTGTCGCTGCTGGCATAAAAGAAATTGTGCTAGTTACTCACTCTTCAAAAAATGCGATTGAAAACCATTTTGATAAATCTTTTGAGCTTGAAACAACATTAGAAAGTCGTGTTAAACGCCAATTGCTGGATGAAATACAAGCGATTTGTCCTAAAGATGTCACTATTTTACACGTTCGACAAGGTGAAGCTAAAGGTTTGGGACATGCAGTTTTAAAAGCACGCCCTATTATAGGTGATGAACCGTTTGTGGTGGTGTTGCCTGATGTGATTCTAGATGATTCTAGTGCGAATTTAAAAACTGAGAATTTAGCGGCGATGCTGGCTCGATATAATGAGGTGGGGGGTTATAGCCAAATTATGGTAGAGCCTGTGCCTATGGATAAAGTGAGTAGCTATGGCGTGGTTGACTGCGCAGGCCATGAACTGGCCGCGGGCGAGTCTAAAGCGATGATAGCGATTGTAGAAAAACCCCCTGCTGATGAAGCGCCTTCTAATTTAGCGGTAGTGGGTCGTTATGTATTATCAGAAAAAATATGGGAATTATTGAAGTTAACTCCTCCCGGTGCAGGTGATGAAATTCAATTAACTGACGCTATTGCAATGTTAATGGAAAAAGAGACGGTTGAAGCGTTTCATATGACGGGTAAATCACATGATTGTGGCTCTAAGTTGGGTTATATGAAAGCGAATGTTGAATACGCTTTACGCCATGATGAATTAGGTGAAGAGTTTGCCGCGTATCTTAAAACGATAGTATAATTTTTACTAAAACGGAATGAGCATTAATAATATGGATTTTTTTACTGACAGTAGTCTCGTTAAAAACGCGGTGGTGTGTGCTGAAAATCGCTCAATTTTGAGTCTTTTTGATACACCCAATAGAGTGACTGATTTTTCTCTTAGCGCCGCGGGTCTTTATCTTGATTATTCAAAACAAAACATCACTAAAACTGAATTAAGCCATTTAGTGACGTGGGCAGATGAGTG
>DPHE01000030.1:51515-92149 GCA_003521815.1 Colwellia sp. | reverse complement strand
GAAAAAGCGCGTAAGTTTGCCTTAGAGAAATTTGCCGGTGAAATGTTAACGACCGTTGATAACTTAGAACGTGCTTTGCAAAGTATCGATAAAGATGATGAAAGCAAAAAAGGCGTTATCGAGGGTCTTGAATTAACGTTACAAGGTTTAATTGCGTCATTAGATAAATTTGGTGTTAAAGCCATCGATCCACAAGATCAACCGTTTAATCCTGAATTTCATCAAGCGATGTCAATGCAAGAGGTACCTAGCGTAGCTCCTAATACTGTTATAGCGGTAATGCAAAAAGGCTATGAATTAAATGGCCGATTGATTCGTCCAGCGATGGTAATGGTTTCTAAAGCTGCACCTTCAGTTGACACTTCAGTATAATTGTAAATAAATCTTAATGTGGCCTTGCTGCAGATGTTGATTTAGTGGTTTTCTATTTAAATTTGAACATGTAGTTTAACGTTGAGAACAATATTTAAGCCCAGTTTAAGAACACTGAAATAAAATGATAAATTGAATATAAAATCCGTTAATGAAATTTAGTGGATTTTTTTTCGATTTTAATACTTTGAATTTGTAATAAAAACACTTTTATTTACATTTTTCTATTGAAAAGTAATTTGCTGACCCCACTTACTATTTCAACAACAAATTAGATTTAACTCTTTACTTAAGCCGGACTAAACGGCGAAGTAATCAACAATGAATAGGAGCTCCCACCATGGGCAAAATAATCGGTATTGACCTAGGAACAACTAACTCATGTGTAGCTGTTTTAGATGGCGACAGTGTACGTGTAATTGAAAATGCAGAAGGCGATAGAACAACGCCATCAATCATTGCATATACTGAAGAAGGCGAAACTTTAGTAGGTCAACCTGCTAAACGTCAATCAGTAACAAACCCAACAAATACCTTATATGCTATTAAGCGCTTAATTGGTCGTCGTTTTGAAGATGAAGAAGTTCAACGTGACATAAAAATCATGCCATTTGGTATTGTTAAAGCTGACAATGGTGATGCATGGGTAACAGCACGCGATAAAAACGTAGCTCCACCACAAGTGTCTGCTGAAGTATTAGCTAAAATGAAAAAAACGGCTGAAGATTACTTAGGTGAAACAGTTTCTGAAGCGGTAATTACTGTTCCAGCCTATTTTAATGATTCACAACGTCAAGCAACTAAAGATGCTGGTCGTATTGCTGGCTTAGATGTTAAGCGTATCATCAACGAGCCAACTGCTGCTGCTCTTGCTTACGGCATGGACAAGCAAGAAGGTGACAAAGTTGTTGCTGTTTACGATTTAGGTGGTGGTACATTTGATATTTCAATTATTGAAATTGATGAAGTTGACGGCGAACATACTTTTGAAGTATTAGCGACTAACGGTGATACGCATTTAGGTGGTGAAGATTTTGATAACCGTCTAATCAACTATCTTGTAGCTGAATTCAAAAAAGACCAAGGCATGGATTTAACCTCTGATCCACTGGCTATGCAACGTTTAAAAGAAGCAGCAGAAAAAGCTAAATGTGAACTTTCTTCAGTACAACAAACAGATGTTAACTTACCTTACATCACTGCTGATGGTTCAGGCCCTAAGCATATGAACATCAAAGTAACTCGTGCTAAATTAGAGTCTTTAGTTGAAGATATGGTTAAAGCTACATTAGTACCACTTAAACAAGCACTTAAAGATGCAGATTTATCAGTAAGTGACGTGAATGACGTTATCTTAGTTGGTGGTCAGTCACGTATGCCTATGGTACAAAAAGCGGTTACTGAATTTTTCGGTAAAGAGCCACGTAAAGACGTTAACCCTGATGAAGCAGTAGCTTCTGGTGCAGCGATTCAAGCGGGTGTTCTTTCTGGTGATGTAACTGACGTACTTCTTTTAGATGTAACGCCATTATCATTAGGTATTGAAACGATGGGCGGCGTGATGACGAAAGTTATCGACAAAAATACGACTATCCCTACTAAGCAATCTCAAACGTTCTCAACAGCTGATGATAACCAATCAGCGGTAACTGTTCATGTTTGTCAAGGTGAACGTAAGCAAGCTTCAGCAAACAAATCTTTAGGTCAATTTAACCTTGAAGGTATTGATGCTGCACCACGTGGAACACCACAAATTGAAGTGACTTTTGATATTGATGCTGATGGTATTTTACATGTAACGGCAAAAGATAAAAATACAGGTAAAGAGCAAAAAATTACGATTAAAGCATCTTCAGGATTGTCTGATGAAGAAGTAGAACAAATGGTAAATGATGCAGAAGCTAATGCTGAGGCAGATGCTAAATTTGAAGAGTTAGTTGCTGCACGTAACCAAGCTGATGGTATGATTCACGCTACTCGCAAGCAAGTTGAAGAAGCAGGTGATGATTTACCAGCAGAAGATAAAGAAAAAATTGAAGCAGCGGTAACTGAGCTTGAAGAAGCCATTAAAGGTGATGATAAAGAAGCGATTGATGCAAAAACTCAAGCGTTAATGGAAGCATCAGCTAAGTTGATGGAAATTGCTCAGGCTAAGCAAGCTCAAAGTGCACCTGAAGGCGCTGAACAAGCAACTGATGCAGGCGGCGCGCCAGCAGACGATGTTGTTGATGCTGAGTTTGAAGAAGTGAAAGACGACAAATAATTTTATATTCACTCAGTTTTGCTTTAGTGCATTACCTGAGTGATTAAAATATTACTAGTTAGTTAAGTAAATTAAAAGCGCTGATATTTATTGGCGCTTCTTACGTTATAGCTTTCGTTAAGTTAAGTGGTCAAATAAAAGAAGTTATTTATGTCAAAACGTGATTATTATGAAATACTTGGTGTTTCAAAAAGCGCCGAAGAAAAAGAAATTAAAAAAGCCTATAAAAAATTAGCGATGAAGTATCATCCTGATCGTACTCAGGGTGATAAGGTAAAAGAAGAAGCCTTTAAAGAAATTAAAGAAGCGTATGAAATATTAAAAGACGATCAAAAACGCGCTGCTTATGATCAATACGGTCATGCTGCTTTTGAACAAGGTGGTCATGGCGGCGGCGGTCATGGCGGCGGGTTTGGCCAAGACTTCGGTGATATCTTTGGTGATATTTTTGGCGGCGGTGGTGGTCGTGGGCGTCAGCGTCAGCAGCGAGGTTCAGATTTACGCTATAACGTTGAGTTAAACCTAGAAGATGCGGTTAAAGGTAAAAGCTTAGAAATTAAAGTGCCTACTTTTGTTAGTTGTGAGCCTTGTAATGGTTCAGGAGCTAAAAAAGGCACTAGCGCTAAAACTTGTAGTACTTGTCACGGCCACGGCCAAGTGCAAATGCGTCAAGGGTTATTCGCCGTTCAGCAAACCTGTCCAACCTGTAGTGGTAAAGGTAAAGTTATTTCAAGCCCTTGTACTTCATGTCGTGGTCAAGGCCGTGTTGAAAAAACTAAAACCTTATCAGTGAAGATTCCACCTGGTGTAGATACCGGTGATAGAATTCGTTTATCTGGTGAAGGTGAAGCAGGTGAACATGGTGCTCCAGCAGGTGATTTATACGTACAAGTCAATGTACGTGATCATGAAATATTTGTTCGTGATGAAAACCACTTGTATTGTGAAGTGCCAATTAGTTTTGTTACTGCAGCGTTGGGTGGCGACATTGAAGTACCAACATTAGGTGGTAAAGTTAAACTTAAAGTACCAAAAGAAACGCAAACGGGTAAAATGTTCCGTTTACGTGGAAAAGGTGTTAAATCAGTTCGTAGTTCTATTACTGGTGATTTAATGTGTAAAGTGGTACTTGAAACGCCAATTAATTTATCTGGCGATCAATCTGATTTATTACGTCAACTAGAAGAAAAAATGGGTAAAAGCAGTAAAAAGCATAGCCCGAAAGAAACTGGTTTTTTTGATGGTGTAAAAAAGTTTTTTGATGATCTAAAAAGTTAACTGTTAATTTATAATTAATAGCACGTCAAAAAAGCCACAAAAAGTTAATGCTTTTTGTGGCTTTTTCATATCTAAAGCTACCTAAATTTCTATGAAAATCAACATTTTTTAATTGATGTAATTGTTCGAACAAAATACATTAATAAAAAAACCAATAATATGACGATTGAAAAACTTCCTCCGTGACTTATTTCAACAACTTCGATGTACGGTGCTTCGTATTGTTCGTCATAATCTGCGCTCTCCAGTGATAAAGCATACAACGCATTACTGTCCTCTGAACTATAACTTGCCACAATATCTCTATAACCTACTTGGTATAAATCAATTAATATATCGTAATGGTCGGTAGAATAACCGGATAAAAAGGTAGTGATTACTTCATACTCATCTAAATCAGTTTCGCCCTCTATGATGAAGTCATCAGTGGTGTAATAGTGTGTCCAAGGGCCACCATTGTTACTGATATACAATAAAGCATACACTTCACCTAACTGAGTCTGCGTATAACTAACTAGGTCAGCATCAAAACTAACGCTAAACGTTTGATAAAAGCCATCACTGTCATAATCATCTTGCAATAGCGTTGTTGCACCGTAAATAGCGTAATCTGGATAGTTGTTGTAGCTTCTGCTTCTCGCTAACACTTTACCTTTTGAAAGATTTTTTGACATTTTGATTGCGTTTACTTTACTGTTGATGATGTCAGTTCTTTTTTTACCAGTGGCTTTACCAATGTTTTGGTCAATAATAGAAGCGGTATTATTTTCTTCTGCAATGGTCAGCCTAAGATCGGTTGTTAGGTTTTTGGATAATACGCCAAATGAAACACTTGTTTGCTCTTGGGCAATTGTGTTGGTGCTAATAAGTAAATTCGCTAGTAGTAATATACCTACAATACTCATGTTGAAAAATTCTTTGGTTTTTACCCTGGTTATTAGTTTGGTCATCACATTGTCCTATTAAGGTTTGCTTGCTGTTGAGGCTATTAAAGCGCAATGAAGATGAATACAAGCTGAACACTTTAAGCATTCATAATTATTTAGTGAGTATTTGGTGAATGTTCAGCGAATGTTCAGTTGCGAAGGTGTATTATTTTAAATAAGCTATAGCTATTAATGTCAGCATTCGGAAACATGATGAAATTTGTTTTATCGTTAATTATTATTTTGTTCATTACTTTTATGAATACCTTTTCTGCGCAGGTTGTTGCTCAAGTTAAGTTCGGTGCAGCAATAAGCACAATGCAAGTTAATCAGCAAAACACTAAGCAGCAAGTACGTGTTAAAAGTTCTAACCAGGCTGCTCAGATGGCTCAAAGCTTCTATGGTGGTAAAGTACTTAAAGTACAAGCCCAAAAATCAGGCTATAGAGTTAAGCTGATAAAAAAAGATGGACATATTATTTCTGTTTTTGTTGATGCCAAGTCTGGCCGAATTAGTGGGCGATAAAATGCGTTTATTACTAATAGAAGATGACATTGCCCTGCAGCAAAATATAAATAAACACTTATTAGCGGCAAATTACTTGGTTGATGTCGCTAGTGATGGTCAAACAGGTTTATTTCAAGGGTTAGAATATCCTTATGATGCAGCGGTAATTGATATTGGCTTGCCCATTATTGATGGCATTAGTGTGATTAAATCTCTGCGGGAGAAAAATAAAACCTTTCCTATTTTAGTTCTTACTGCACGAAACAGTTGGCAAGACAAAGTCGCTGGGTTAGATGCAGGTGCAGATGATTATCTGACTAAACCTTTTCATGGTGAAGAATTACTGGCACGATTAAATGCGCTTATTCGCAGATCAGCAGGACAGGCAAGTCCATTAATAAAAAATGGGCCATTAACACTCAATACTAAAAGCCTCCATGTTGAGGTTAATAATCAACTGGTTAAATTAAGTAGTTCGGAATATAAGCTGTTTGAATATATGATGTTGCATCTTGATGAAGTGACATCGAAAGCGGTATTGACCGAGCATATTTATGATCAGGATTTTGATCTAGACTCTAATGTTATTGAAGTATTTATTCGTCGTTTACGTAAGAAGCTAGATCCTAACAATGACTATGGCTTTATCGAAACGCTACGTGGTCACGGTTATAAATTAAAGCGCGTCAGTCAATAATGAAAGAAATATGAAACCGTCTCATTTTTGGCAAATAAACTCATTAAAAGTTCGGGTGCTCTTTAGTACGTTATTCATGACCATTGTTATGCTGCCTGTTATTGGCTTCACGTTAACTAATGCATTTGACCGACAGTTAAGTGTCGCCATGAAAAACGAAATTACCGCCTACAGTTACTCAATTTTGACGGTTGCAGAAGTTGATAATAATCAGTTAGAAATGCCTGAATACCTATTAGAAAATCAATTTAATATCAGTCAATCAGGTTTGTATGCACTGATCAATTCGCTACCTAATAAAAACTTTTCGGTCGAAACGCTATGGCAATCACAATCATTACTAACGCTATCATTACAGACGTTATCGCCTGAGCTTATCCCGTCACCAAAAATAGGTGAAAATGTTTTTTCTGCTATTACGCTTGAAGGGAAAGAACATTTACTTTATAGCTTTAGTGTTAGTTTTTCTGATAATGCACGGCCATTTCCTATCACATTGCATTTAATTAAAGATCAAAAAGAATTTTTACTGGCACTAAGTGATTTTAAACAACAATTATGGAGTTGGCTTATTGCGTTAATGCTCCTGTTTATCGTGATTCAAGTGGCTTGGCTATTATGGACATTGAAGCCGTTAAAAGTGTTGGTAAATGAGCTAACGTCAATAGAGCAAGGCACGAAAAACACCTTAGACGGTCATTACCCACTTGAACTGCAACAAGTCACTTCTCAACTTAATACATTGTTATTAACTGAACAGAATCAACGTAAACGTTATCGTAATGCATTATCTGATCTAGCGCACAGTTTAAAGAATCCGCTGGCTGTTATGCAAAGCGAAGTGAGCTTATCAAAAGATGCACAAGAGCAAATTTGTGTGATTAATAATATCATCGAACATCAATTAAAAAGAGCGCAAAGTGCTGGTGAATCTTCATGGCATTTAGGCGTAGCCGTTAAACCATTATTAGATAAGCTTATTGCTAGTTTGATGAAGGTTTATCAAGAAAAGCAATTACGTTTTGTTGTTAATGTTGATAAAAATACATTATTTAAGGGTGATGAAGCTGATTTAATGGAAATATTAGGAAACCTTGCTGATAACGCCTGTAAATCAGCAAAATTAACCGTTGCTGTTACTGTTAAGGTCAATCATAAAAAACTAACGATAACCGTTGAAGATGATGGTGTTGGTATTGAATCATCACAGCAACAAGCTATTTTAACCCGAGGAACAAGAGCAGACACTTACCAGGCCGGCCACGGTATTGGGTTAGCTATTGTGCGAGATTTAGTTAGTAGTTATCAAGGAAAAATATCTATTACAACGTCTACTTCATTGGGGGGCGCTGCTTTTATTCTCACTTTTCACTACTGATTTATCACTACTCACTTTTCATTTTTCCACTTACTTTTCAATACTCTTTTTCTAATACTCTTTTTTCGATATAAGTTGTTCAGCTTGCGTTCAGTTTACTCTTGGTATTCTTATAACAAGTTATTGGTTATAAGGATTATAGAATGAAAAACTTCATATTTTATCTAGGTATACTCGTTAGTACGTTGGTCAGTTTTAACAGTGCAGCTGAGCAAGAAGCGCAAAACTTTAGCGATGCAGAGCTGGCCCAAATGTTGGCACCTATTGCGTTGTACCCGGACAGTTTATTAACACACATTTTAATTGCGTCAACATACCCTATTGAAATTATAGAGGCCCATCGTTGGTCGAAAAAAAATGATAACGCAAATACCAAACAAAAGAGTGAGTTATTAGAGGCTGTTGATTGGGATGCCAGTGTGAAAGCGTTAATTCCATTCGAGCGTGTTCTGAGTCGATTAAGTGAGGATTTGAGTTGGACACAAGCACTTGGTGATGCTTTTTTACAAGATGAATCACGGTTGATAGTGAGTATTCAACGTTTAAGGAAACAAGCTAAGCTAGCGGGTAGTCTAAATAAAATGGACAACATGGATATTCGTTATGAAGATAACAATATACTTATTTTACCCAGAGAAAAAGAAGTGGTTTATGTACCTTACTATGATTCACGTATGGTCTATGGTTCATGGTTTTGGGCCGCATATCCACCGGTTTATTGGCAGCCTAGTCGTCGCGGACATGTAAGCCATTACCGTCCTTTTCATTGGAATACAGGCGTTCATATTACGTTTAACTATTTTTTTAGTGCTTTTCATTGGCATAATCGTCATGTGGTCGTTGTGACTCCACATCACGCTCGTTATCGTTATTATAATCAACGCCCGCGTCGCTTAATTACTAATGGTGGTTATGCTAAGCGTTGGTCTCATAAACCTTCTCATCGAAAAGGTGTTGCTTATAGAACTAAACGAACTAGCGAAAAATACTATGGTAAGCGTCTGGGCATTCACCGTGCTAACAAGCCATTTGATAACAGTCATCGTAATTTTAAACAAAGATTACATACTGCTAATTATTCATCGCACAAAGTAAAGCATCAGGTTGATAAAAAAGCTAAGCACAAAGTTAAGCACAATGTCAGGCACGATAAAATAAAGTCTCACCAGCGATCTAAACAATTAGCATTGCACCAGAAAGCGCGCAGTAAAAGTCCTAATATCAGTACTAACAGACCTAATTATAAAGATAAAGATAAGGAAAATCATAGAATAAGTGAGAAAAAAAGAAAACAACAAGTCAACTCGAGTAAGGGCAATACTTCATCCATGAGAAAGTATCGCCAACATCGAGTTAATAAATCATCAA
The DNA here is from genome assembly GCA_003521815.1 of Colwellia sp. Lineage (GTDB taxonomy): Bacteria > Pseudomonadota > Gammaproteobacteria > Enterobacterales > Alteromonadaceae > Colwellia. Next base: position 83,360 of record DPHE01000030.1, on the reverse strand, counting down.
GCTATAAAAGTTCATCAACTAAACCGCAAAATTCGACTAAATCGAATGATAGACAATAAATAACGTGGGATTAGCCTTGTTGAAAATTAGGCAATACACCACTACGACTATGTTCAAAAACTAATGAGGTTTCTACAGTAGTCACTTCATCTCGTGAAGTGATTCTTTTAAAAACAAACTGACGTAAATGTTCGCTGTCTTGTACTGACATATGAATATAATAATCGTAACTGCCACCCATATGATAAAGGTTTAATATCTCGGGATATTTTAATAAGTCATCTCGAAATTCATTCACAATTTCTTCAGAATAGGGCTGTAAACGAATAGCCGCAATAGCTTCAATATTACCGCCGATGGTCTTTAGGTTAACATCAATAAAAGCGCCTTTAATGATCCCATTTTGTTTAAGGCGTTTAACACGCTCTAAACAGGTTGAAGGTGCAGTACCTATTTGGGCTGCGAGTTCTTTATTGGTTATATCTGCGTCATCATATAAGATGGTTAATATTTGTAAATCGATGCCATCTAGCTTCTTCATTAGTCACCTGTAAATTTATTACCGCTTAATTAAGGTAAATACTACACTTAATACAGGTAGTTAAACTAGTTAAATATACGTACCAGAAGAATTTTTGACGTTAATAGTGTAATTGTCCGAATTTTTTTTAGATTAGGGTTGATATTGATGTTATTTTTCGTGATAAAGTCGTTACAAAATTTACATTAATATTATTTGCCAGTGTTATGTAAGATGACATATTATGGCAATATCTTTGGATATCTTACTTCTCGTTATAAAAATAAAAAAAGGTTTACTCTATGACTTTGCTTTGGATACCCTTGCTATCCTTACTTGGCAGTATTATTTCTTCAATGACGGGTAAATTAACGCGTAACCAATCGACGGGGTTGACTTTGTTAACGCCAGTTATCGCATTATTAATTACAATTAGCTTAGCCCCAGCCGTTTTCTCAGGTGAAGTTATTCGTGAAACAATTCCGTGGATCCCTTTACTGGGTATAGATATCGCTTTTCGTTTAGATGGCTTAGCGCTGTTGTTTGTTTTTATGATATTAGGGATTGGTATATTAGTTATCTTTTATGCCCGTTATTACCTAAGTAGTAATGACTCTATGCCTAAGATTTATGCTTATTTGATGTTATTTATGACCGCAATGCTGGGTATTGTTATGTCAAATAATGTCATTCAGCTCTGGTTTTTTTGGGAGCTTACTAGTATAAGCTCATTTTTGTTAATTAGTTATTGGTGGTATAAAGCGGAAGCACGAAACGGTGCTATAATGGCGTTAACCATAACCGGTGGTGGTGGTTTGGCATTACTCGCTGGCTTGCTTCTATTGGGTAATATCGTTGGTAGTTATAGTTTAGATGTTATTTTAGCTAGCAGAGAAATTATTCAAGCACATGATTGGTATGAAGTAACATTAATTTTAATATTACTTGGCGCTTTTACGAAGTCAGCACAATTTCCTTTTCATTTTTGGTTACCACATGCGATGGCGGCGCCAACTCCAGTAAGTGCTTATTTGCATTCGGCGACAATGGTAAAGGCCGGTATTTTTTTATTAGCGCGTTTTTACCCTGCTTTAGCGGGTACTGATATATGGTTTATTCTTGTCAGTTTAACCGGACTAGTCACCTTGTTATTTGGCGCTTATGTGGCGTTATTTAAACATGATTTAAAAGGTTTGTTAGCTTATTCAACCATCAGTCATTTAGGTTTGATCACCTTGTTATTCGGTTTAGATACTCAGCTTGCGGCAATAGCTGCTATTTTCCATATAATTAATCATGCAACATTTAAAGCCTCATTATTTATGGCAACCGGTATTATTGACCATGAAACCGGTACGCGTGATATGCGAAAACTCAATGGTATGTGGCGATTTATGCCTTATACCGCAACATTGGCAATGGTTGCGGCCGCGGCGATGGCGGGTGTACCACTATTAAACGGTTTCTTGTCTAAAGAAATGTTTTTTGCTGAAACACTCCATCAACAAATACTCGGATCTATGTCTTGGCTTATTCCAGTATTAGCCACTGTTGCAGGCGCCTTTGCGGTGGCTTATTCAGCTCGTTTTATTCATGATGTTTTCTTTAATGGCGATCCCATTGATTTACCAAAACAACCCAGTGAGCCGCCTCGTTACATGCGAGTGCCAATTGAAATACTTGTTGCTTTATGTTTAATGGTAGGCATATTTCCCAACATTATTGTTAACGATATTTTAACCGCAGCGTCCTTTGCTGTACTGGGTCAGTATGCACCAGAGTTTAAAGTTGCGCTATGGCACGGTTTTAATCTACCACTATTGATGAGCGCCATAGCGGTAAGTGCTGGTTTATTGATGTATACACAGCGCCGTTATCTGTTTAAATTTCAAGCTTCATTACCGTCTTTGAGCGCTAAAAAAGGGTTCGATGACACAGTTTATGTAATGGTAAAGTGGTGTCAACGTAAAGTAAACGCCATAGAGAATGGTTCTTTACAACGTTATTTAATGTTGATGTTTGCGGTTGTGTTACTTGCTGCAGGGTGGCCATTATTTGAAATGAGCCAGTTAGGCGGGCAAAAACAACTCACTCCAATTGATGTTCATAATGCAGTGGGTGCTGCGTTATTAATGATTGGTGCAATTAGTACTGTGATCTGGTGTCGAAAGCGAGTGATCTCATTGTTGATGCTTTCGGTTGTGGGGTTAATGGTATCTGTTGCGTTTACTCGATTCTCAGCACCAGATCTAGCTTTGACTCAATTAACGGTTGAAGTAGTCACCATCATTTTACTGATGCTAGCATTGTTTTTCTTACCACAGGACTCGCCGAAAGAGTCTAGCTCTATGCGTGTATTGCGTGATGTTGTAATTTCAGCCGCGTTGGGTATTATTGTCGCTAGTATTTGTTATGCATTAATTACCCGTCCACTTGAATCTATCTCAGATTTTTTCTTAGCAAATGCTAAAACAGGTGGGGGTGGTACTAACGTTGTTAATGTTATTTTAGTCGATTTTCGTGGCTTTGATACGTTAGGTGAAATCTGTGTACTGGGTATTGCCGCATTAGGTATTTACAAGCTGTTAATCAACTTACCACTATATATGCCGGTGAGCGATAGCGAAGGGCGACCTTGGGCGAAAGAGCGCTACCCTATTTTATTAGCCAGTATTTCTCAGTCATTACTTCCTTTGGCATTACTTGTATCGTTTTATATTTTCTTACGGGGACATAATCTTCCCGGTGGCGGATTTATCGCAGGCTTAGTGACCGCGGTCGCCTTTATTTTGCAGTATATAGCCCATGGTTCACATTGGATTTCTGAGCGATTAACCATAAATTACCGCAAAATCATTGCCTCAGGGATTGCTATTGCGTTATTTACTGGAGTGGGTAGTTGGTTCTTTGACAGACCTTTCATGACAACCTGGTTTGATTATTTCGATATTCCTTTTATTGGTAAAATTGAACTGGCCAGTGCCTTGGTCTTTGATTTAGGTGTTTATATTACGGTAGTGGGTGCAACATTAATGATTTTAGCAAGTCTCGGTCAATTAACGACTAATGCGCATAAAGAAGAGGTGACCGTTTAATGGAATTACTTTACGCATCCTGCGTTGGGCTTTTAGTGTCTTGTGGCGTGTTTTTAATATTACGCTCTAGAACGTTCACCGTTGTATTGGGGCTAACGATGATTTCTTACGCGGTTAATTTATTCTTATTCTCTTCTGGGCGACTTAGCCTTAATCACGCAGCAGTACTTGGAACCAGTACAGAATATGCTGATCCACTACCGCAAGCTTTTGTGTTAACTGCGATTGTTATCGGGTTTGCAATGACGGCCTTTGTGGTTATTTTAGCAATTAGAGGGCGTGCAGATTTGGGAAATGATCATGTAGATGGCCAGGCTCCAAATAGAAACAGAAACAGAAACAAAAATAAAAATAAAAACAAAAAGGTTAAAGCATGATCCAGAATTTGACTTTTTTACCTATTTTATTACCAATGTTGGCAGGTGTTATTTTATTGATGCCGCCTTGTGGTAAAAATAAAACCTATAGAAGAATTACTTCTGTCGTCCTAAGTGCAGTCACATTTTTAGTTTCATTGGCTTTATTATTGAAAGTTCAAGCCGACGGTACTCAAGTCTATGCCATTGGTGATTGGAACGCGCCTTTTGGTATTGTTTTAGTCGCCGATCTGTTATCTACCTTGTTAGTTTGTTTAACCACACTACTTGGTGTTGTATGTACTTTATATGCAAGTGCAGGAGATGATGCAAAAGGTAGCTTCTTTCATCCGCTAGTACACTTTTTGGTTTTAGGGGTAAACGGCGCATTTTTAACGGGTGATGCTTTTAATTTATTTGTATTTTTCGAAGTGTTACTTATTGCCTCATATTCGTTATTAATGCACGGTGGAAATAAACAAAATACGCGCGCAGCTTTACAATATGTGATTATGAACCTTGTGGGGTCGGCTGTATTCTTGATTGCTTTGGGTGTTTTATATGGTGTGCTAGGTACGCTGAACATGGCTGATATGGCTCAGAAAGTAGCTCATTTACAAGGTGATGATGTTTACCTAGCTAAAATAGGTGGGCTGTTGTTGCTTGTGGTGTTTGCTTTAAAAGGCGCCTTGTTGCCGCTATATTTATGGTTACCTAATACTTATGCTACGGCGATGCCTGTTGTGGCTGCATTATTTGCGATTATGACAAAAGTCGGTGTTTACTCAATGATGCGCGTTTATACGCTGATTTTTGGCGATGAAGCGGGTGAATTGAGTCATATGGCGCAAAATTGGTTGTGGTGGTTAGCACTTGCCACTATCGTTATGGGCGCAATTGGTGTTTTAGCCAGTCAAGATTTAAGAAAGTTAACCGCAAATTTGGTGATTGTATCTGTGGGTACTTTAGTTGCGTTAGTTGCCGTACAGACCATTGAGGCTAGCTCTGCGGCTATTTATTACTTGGTTCATTCAACATTGGTTACTGCTGCACTATTTATATTAGCTGATTTAATTGGTCGCCAACGTGGTAAAATTTCAGACCGTATTACTGCAGGTCCTCCAGTTTCTCAGCCTAGGTTGCTTGGTGTTTTCTTTTTGATTGCAGCTGTTGCTGTGATGGGTATGCCACCCCTATCTGGGTTCATTGGTAAAGTTTGGCTGCTTAGAGCGACATTAAATGCTGAGTATACCGTTGTTTTCTGGCCGCTCTATTTACTCGCAAGTCTAGCGATTTTACTTGCTGTGTCTAAAGCGGGTAGTACTATATTTTGGCATCATCAAGATAAAGAAAAGGTAGTAGACAGTGAAGGGCAAGAACGGGTTCATCCTGCGCAGCTAGTGGCATTGATTATTCTCATTTCTGGTGCTCCATTGATGAGTATTTTTGCTGGACCATTAAGTGAGTATGCCATTGGGGCCGCTACACAGTTACATGATTTTAATAACAATATTAACCTTATCCTTTCAGGAGGGCAGTAATGCGGTTAGAAGCACGATTTAAATGGCTACCCAGTCCTATATTGAGTCTTTTATTATTCCTTGCATGGCTATTATTAAATAATAGTGTATCAGCGGGGCATATTGTATTGGCCATTATTTTAGCCATCGTTATTCCATTGGTCACTAGCCCATTTAGGACTAAGCAGCCATTAATTATAAAGCCTGGTTTGGCGTTTCGTCATTTAGTGCTGGTTTTATATGACATAATTACGGCGAATTTTCAGGTGGCTATGTTGATATTAGGCCCGACTAAAAATTTAACCCCTGGGTTCGTTAAGGTTCCGCTAGACTTAACACACAGTATGCCAATTACTATTTTGGCCAGTACGGTGTCATTAACACCGGGAACAGTGAGTGCTGAAGTGTACCCTTGGGAAGAAAATATTACCGAAAATAAAGGTTCTAAGCAAAAAATTTTATTAATACACGTTTTAAACCTTAAAGATGAACAGGCCTTAATAAATACAATTAAGCAACGTTATGAAGCGCCTCTTAAGGAGATATTTCAATGCTAGAAACGGTGATTTTAATTGTGTTTGCTATGATAGGTTTGTCGCTATTATTGAATGTATGGCGCTTATTAATAGGCCCTTCTGTACCCGATAGGATACTTGCGCTCGATACGATGTATATTAATAGCATTGCATTGATTATTTTGTACGGTATAAGTATGGGAACTGCATTATATTTTGAAGCGGCGCTGTTAATCGCTATGTTAGGCTTTGTAAGTACCGTTGCAGTATGTAAATACTTGCTACGCGGCGATATTATCGAATAAGAAAGTAGAATAAGGGTTATGTCATGACTGAATGGATTATTTCAATATTATTATTAATTGGCGGTTCTTTTGTACTCGTTGGCTCTATTGGTTTAGTGAAAATGCCTGATTTTTTTATGCGGCTTCATGGTCCAACTAAAGCGACAACACTGGGAATGGCATCGTTGTTAACTGCTGCAATGGTCTTTTTTAGCACCACACAATCAGGGTTAAGTGTTAAAGAAATACTTATCTCACTATTTTTAGTACTAACGGCACCGATCAGTGGTTATATGATGATTAAATCAGCCATTCATCATAAGCTAGAAAGTATAGATCGTACTAAAGGCAAGGATAACATCGAAGAGTAAGTTTAATCCTTTTATATCGGCTTGAATATAAGAGCATCTTCAAATGGAGTGATATACAGGTGTAATGGTCTTATTTTATGGCGATAGCTAGGTGAAATAGGCGCTATTTTTCGTTACAATGTCGAAAACTTTTTTAGCGATTCTTTAGTAAATATGCACTATAAGTATCAAGATCTTATTCAACTGTTTAATGACACTTTTTTTGAAGCGTTTAACACTCGTTTGATTAAAGGGGGTGATGAGCCGCTTTACTTACCAGCAAATAGCTTACCAGCGCAGAATTTACTGACCAACAGTTTACCGACAAGCAATTTACTTGAAATTTCGTCTTCAGTGGATGAATCTCGTACATACCATCAAATAATATTTGCCCGAGGTTATTATGCTAGCGCTTTTCATGAGATATCTCATTGGTGTCAAGCGGGTGAAGCAAGACGATTATTAGAAGATTTTGGCTATTGGTATAATCCTGATGGCAGAGATGAACAGCAACAGAATAAATTTGAACAAGTTGAAGTGATTCCACAAGCAATAGAGTGGGCGTTTAATGTGGCTGCACAAAGAAAATTTCATGTATCTTCTGATAATCTGAGTGGTTTCCAAGCGGATACTAACCGTTTTCAAAAAAGAGTATTTCAACAAGTACAAGTATTTTTAACCCGTGGCTTTCCCGTCAGAGCTAATCAGTTTATTGCAGTATTAGCTGAGTTTTATAATACGCCATTGCCATTAACCATTGAAAATTTCTCTAATATTAAAAAAGATAACGTATGTTTAAGTTAGGTTTAATTATTAACCCCGTGGCTGGCGTTGGTGGCAGCGTTGCTTTAAAAGGCAGTGATGGTATGGCCATGCATGCTCTAGCCCTCGGTGCAGAGCCAAAAGCTAATATCAGAACACAAACCGCATTAAAAGTGTTACAACCTTATCAAGATGAAATTACGGTTTATACGGTGAACAATTTAATGGGTGAACAAGCCGCTAAAGCATTAGGCTTTCACGTTAACTTGGTTTATAAAACCGACAGTGACAATACTCAGGCAGAAGATACTGAACAAGCGGTTGCGGTTTTACTTGCAGAACAGGTTGATATCATTCTTTTTGCTGGCGGTGACGGAACAGCCCGTAATATTGCCAAGGTAGTAACAGAACATGCTAACCAAAGAAAACAGGCGCAAATACCTGTTTTAGGTATCCCTGCGGGGTGTAAAATTCACTCTGGCGTTTATGCCATTACGCCAATAGCGGCAGGGCGTGTGGTTGAGTTAATGATTACTAAACAGTTAGTCACGTTAACCACAGGTGATATTATGGATATTGATGAATCCTTATTTCGCCAAGGTGTTGTCAAAGCTAAGCGGTTTGGCGAAGTACAAATTCCTAGTGAATTGCGATATGTACAAGCGGTAAAATCAGGGGGTAAGGAATCCGATGAACTGGTATTACACGATATTAGTGAAGATGTTATTGATAAAATGAATGAGGCAGATGATAGCTTATTTATTATTGGCTCAGGCTCAACAACCGCTTTTCTAATGACAGAGATTAACCTAGAAAATACCTTGCTTGGGGTAGACTTAGTACAACATAATACGTTAATCGCCAGTGATGTTAACGAAGTGCAGTTGTGGGAACAAATGATACAAGCTCAGAAAAATCAGCAAAATGTGCATTTGATTATCACCTTAATTGGCGGACAAGGCCATCTGTTTGGACGGGGTAATCAACAATTAAGTCCTCGTATTATTCGCACTATTATTGAGCAAAGAGGGGGTAAAGAAAACATTACTATTATTGCCACTAAAGCTAAATTAACAGCACTTAAAAATAGGGCATTAGTCAGCGACACCGGTGATATTATGTTAGATCAGAATTTGTCTGGCTTTATGCCTGTTACCACAGGTTATCGAGATCAGGTACTGTATCCAGTTGCTAGTCCTATTTAGGCTAATGGACTTTTACAGTATATATGCGTTAAATAACGACTTAGTCATATTAGATAAAATTTTAATAGTTAATAGAGAACTTCATGATAAAAAATTTACAGACAGTTGCTGATGTTTATCAGTATTTAGATGGTTTATTCGATCAAGATGTTGATAGCGACACTTTATTTGCTAGCAGTTATTTACGAGGTTTATTTTCGTCAGCAGTTTCACATTTTTCGGATGAAAAACAAAAAATATCGACCGCAATAATCCAAGGGGTAACCGATAAATTAGCGCAAGCGAAAACTGAGCTTAGCCCACAAGATAATGCCATAGTGCAAAATTTTTGGCTGGCTTTACAACAAGCGATATTAAATTAAAAAAAGCTGAATAGGGGAAAGATTTTTCAAGTCATACGGTCTTTGTTTATACAAAAAATAATACAGTAATGAGATTAAGCGTTAATTAACGCTATTTTACTCGTAAGTTAAATTATTCAATTTAATGGGGGTAACTCAAAATCAAAAAAATTAATACAAGGATTAAGGCACGCTAACTAGCTAGTTCCAAATTATGACGTCTTCGACCATGCCATAAGGATGATTACAAACAACAATACACTTGCCTTTTTTGGGAATTTTTTTGAGTACTTTATCCGCAGATAAAATACTGACGCCTAATGAATCCAATGATTTTTCTGAAAAATCTTGTTTGTTTAAGCCTGAAAAGTTTTGTTCTAGGTAAAGGTTTCTGAGCTTTTTCATTGAATGATCCTTCTTTATTTTATAGTAATAAAAGACCGTGATTCAACTTTTACATTTCATTTTACTTTGTTTTTTCTTTATAATTTTCGTCTAATAATATCACGGATAACAAAACGATTTGGACTTAAGTTAAATAACATTTCGTTACTTACCGGGTAGAGTGTGCCGCATAAATCGGCTGTCAAAATATCGGCTGCTAGCGGTGCTGAACATAAACCACGAGCACCAAAGCCCATCATGACATAAAGGTTCTTAACTACAGGCGTTGGTTGATTGTATTTCCAATTTTTATCTTTCGCCAAGTGAGGGTATGTTTCGATATGTTTTTGAACATCAGGCATTGCACCAACCATAGGTATATGATCTGGCGTCATGCAGCGTAACCTTGCTTTACTGGCTGATATATCTTGCTCAGTCCAATTGATATTCTTAGCTAAATTAGGCAAGCAGTTGGCTAGCATATTTAAATTGAATTCATCATCTTCTTTTGTCGCGATAGTACTGGTGTTATTTTTCTTAAAAGTTGCGCCTATACAATGAATACCAGAGTGTTGATCAGTGCTACTGCTAGGGGTTAAATAACCTTTATGACAAATAACCGTAGATAATGGGTTGATTACACTGTTGGTTTTCATTGAGGTTATTTGTCCTTGTACTGAAGTAAAGGGCAGTTGCTTGATAAAGTCGAGGTCAATAATTTCTGCACCGCCACATACCACCAAAACACTGGCATCAATATCACCTTTGTTAGTGGATAATCGCCAGTGCGTTTTCTCCTTTTCAGCTTCCTCTTTTTGTGTTTTATTTTCAATAGGTTGAATTTGTTCTATTGTATTCACCAAAACATCAGTCTTAATGGTTAATCTACCGGTGGCTTTGGCAGCATTAATCACTTGCTTAACCAGTTCTTGAGGGGCTATCCAACCCGCATTTGGCATAAAAAGCCCGCCATTACCTAATGTGATATTGGCAATCTGACTCGCTTGTTTAGCGTCAACTTTATGAATAAGCTCGGTGGGCCAAGTGGCAAGTTCGTTAAATTTTTTTTGGCGTTTTACTAATGATTCTTTATAGGCTAATTCTAGTAAGCCACACCAACTATGGGGAAAATCGAATCCTTGTTGAGAAATTTCAGTATAAAGCGATTTAGCTCGCCAAAAAGCCTCTTGGTAAAATAAACTAATGTCATCCGCTTGTTGGTGTAATAACGGGTATAATGCAGCGATAGCATTACTTGATGCTCCTTGGGCTAGTGCATTGTCTTTGCAGTATAAAGTAACTTTTATACCTTGCTTAGTTAACGCATAAGCGGCACAAGCCGAAGCGATGCCACCACCGATAATGCTGACGTGTTGTGGTTTTATTATTTTTGGCCTTAATTTATAGCCAGATTCAGACGAAAAATCAATATCATTAAATTTTTTTGAATAAAGTATATCATCAGCTTGAAAAATTAATTTTTGTCTGTTATTCATAGGTTTAGTTAGTGTTGGTTAGCTTATGTCAGGACATATTACGATAATTATTGAGTGAGGTCAGTGATATTCACTACTTTTTTAGTTAAAGTGCGTAGATATTTTTTTATTAAAAATATAGTATTGCGTACATATGTACGCTGATTTACTTGGTCAGCTAACTAGTAATACCAGTTCAGGAGCGAAGTTAAGTATAATAATACGCCTGACTTTTGAAATTTTCTTATTATAATAATGGTTATTTAAATGAAACGTGTAGTGATCACCGGTATCGGTATAGTCTCAAGCATTGGTAATAATGCAGAAGAAGTTTTAGCTTCATTAAAATCAGGTAAATCAGGTATAACACACTCAGAAAGTTTTGCTGAGCAGGGCTTAAAAAGTAATGTGTGGGGCAAACCTGATATTGATATTAAAGATCACATTGATCGCAAAGCATTACGCTTTATGGGTGATGCAGCAGGTTATGCTTATATTGCGATGGAACAAGCAATTAGTGATGCAAAATTAACAGATGAACAAGTATCTGATTTTCGTACTGGTATTGTTGCTGGCTCTGGTGGCGCATCTTCAGCGAATATTGTTGCGTCAACTGATACCCTTCGTAGCCGTGGTATTCGTCGAGTAGGTCCTTATGCGGTTCCTAAAACGATGAGTAGTACAGTGTCGGCCTGTTTAGCAACCCCTTTTAAAATTAAAGGTGTTAACTACTCAATCAGTTCAGCGTGTGCAACTAGTGCTCATTGTATTGGTAATGCCATGGAGCTTATTCAACTAGGCAAACAAGATATTGTTTTTGCTGGTGGCGGTGAAGAAGTTGATTGGTCATTAGCGATGATGTTTGATGGTATGGGCGCATTATCTGCGGGTCGTAATGATACGCCAGAATTAGCTTCTCGTACTTATGATGCCGACAGAGACGGTTTTGTTATTTCTGGTGGCGGTGGCATGGTTGTGGTTGAAGAACTTGAACACGCTCTTGCTCGTGGCGCACATATTTATGCTGAAATTGTTGGTTATGGCGCAACGTCTGATGGCTACGACATGGTCGCACCAAGTGGTGAAGGCGCAGTACGTTGTATGCAACAAGCGATGGAAGGTGTAACTGGCGAAGTTGATTATTTAAATACTCACGGCACTTCTACCCCAGTAGGTGATGTTAAAGAGCTTGGCGCCATTCAAGAATTGTTTGGTGAAAAATCACCAGCGATTAGCGCAACTAAGGCAATGACTGGTCATGCATTAGGTGCAGCGGGTGTTCATGAAGCCATTTACTCAATATTAATGATGGAAAACAACTTTGTTGCTCCATCAATTAATATTGAAAATTTAGATGAACAAGCGAAAGGTTTAGATATTGTTACTGAAAAACGTGACGTTGAACTTAATTTAGTTATGTCTAACAGTTTTGGCTTTGGTGGCACTAACGCGACGTTAGTAATGCAGAAGTATAAAGGGTAGTGATACTTTGCTAGTCTTTAGCCTTGAACACTAAGTTTAAACGCGTTAAATTGTAAATTCAGATTTCAAATATAGCCATGTGAGATAAATTAATCCACATGGCTTTTTTATGGCAAGTAAACTAAGTATAATACGCGAAATATTACAATCATCTAATATCCTTAAGCATCAATGAAAATACTTTTCGATGAAAATATGCCTTACGCTAAAGAATTTTTTAGTGAACTAGCGGGTAATGATACCGAGTTAATACCTTTTTCGGGTCGAGATTTATCTCCTGAGCAAGTACGTGATGCTGATGTGTTATTGGTGCGCTCAATTACCCAGGTTGATGCAGCGTTATTAAATAAAAACCAACAACTTATTTTTGTTGGTACGGCTACGATAGGGACCGATCACATCGATCAAACGTATCTTGCGAAACGTGATATTACTTTTCATTCTGCCCCAGGCTGTAATGCAGTGTCGGTTGCCGAATATGTTATTAGTGCTTTAGTTGTTTTAGCTGAACGGTACTTGATCGATTTAACTAAACTCAGCGTGGGGATTGTAGGTGGCGGTAACACGGGAAGCCGTTTAAGTGAAAAATTATCAGCGTTAGGTATTCGATACAAAATTTGTGACCCTTTACTTGCCGGTGACACAAATGACACCAGAGAATTTGTGTCATTAGAAGAAGCGCTTGAATGTGATGTTATTTCATTGCATGTACCTAAAGTGATTGATGGTGAATATCCCACTTATCATTTACTTGATGAGACTAGGTTGAATAATTTAAAAAATGAACAAATATTAATCAGTGCTTGTCGCGGCGAGGTAATAGATAACCACGCTTTACTTGCGCTAAAAAAGTCAGGTCATGGATTGAAGTTAGTATTAGATGTGTGGGAAGGTGAGCCAGATGTATTAACACCATTGATTGATTATACCGACATAGCTACCGCTCATATAGCTGGTTATAGCTTAGAAGGAAAAGCGCGTGGTACAGAGATGTTATATCAGGCATTATGCCAACATATTAATATTGAACCTGTATGTCAGTTAAAAATATTTTTACCTAAAGCTAGCATTTCATGTGTAGAATTAAATCAAGAATTTGATGAAATAGTACTAAACCAACTAGTAAAAATGGTTTACGATGTTAGACGTGACGATGCTATTTTTCGTCAACAATTATCAAGTCAAGGTTTTGATGCGCTTAGAAAAAACTACCCTATTCGTAGGGAATTTTCAGCAGTGCAAGTAACTTTGTCATTTAACGCCTCTAGCGGTGTGCCTCACCGCTTAGGTTTTAGTAGAGCTTAGATTTTAAGTGATAACTACTTAATTTAAACAAAAGTAAAGAGAGAAGATCATGGCACAAAAATTTGATGTATGCATACTTGGCGCAACAGGGCTAGTTGGCAAAACCATTATGGAAATTTTAGAAGAAAGAGATTTCCCAATTAATAAACTATATCCATTAGCAAGTGCTCGCTCTGCTGGTGAATTTATTGAATTTAATGGCGAAAGCATTGAAGTGCTTGATGCAGATAATTTTGATTGGAGCCAAGCGCAAATTGGTTTCTTTTCTGCTGGTGGCGCTACCTCAGCAAAATATGCACCTATTGCAGGCGAGGCTGGCTGTATTGTTATTGATAATACCTCTGAGTTTCGTTATGACGACGACATTCCATTAGTGATACCCGAAGTAAATCCACAAGCATTAAGTGAATACCGTAACCGTAATATTATTGCGAACCCTAATTGTTCTACCATTCAAATGCTGGTGGCATTAAAACCTATTTATGACGCGGTAGGAATTAACCGTGTTAACGTATGTACTTATCAGTCAGTTTCTGGCGGTGGTAAAGCTGCAATGGATGAGTTAGCTAAGCAAACGGCAGATTTATTAAGTGGTAAGCCAGTTGAAACAAAAAACTTTTCGCGCCAAATAGCGTTTAACGTTATTCCACAAATTGATGTGTTTCTTGAAAATGGTTACACCAAAGAAGAAATGAAAATGGTATGGGAAACTAAGAAAATATTATGTGATGATAATGTTTTGGTTAATCCTACTGCTGTGCGTGTACCTGTATTTTTTGGTCACGGCGAATCTTTACATATTGAAACGAATTCACCCATTTCTGCAGAAGAAGTTAAAGAATTATTAGCACAATCTCCGGGCTTAGTAGTTTGTCCTAAAGACGAAGATTTCCCTACACAAATTACTGACGCAAGTGGTAAAGATGACACGTTTGTTGGTCGTATACGTGAAGATATTAGTCATAATAGTGGCATAAATATGTGGATAGTTGCAGATAACGTACGTAAAGGTGCTGCAACAAATAGTGTTCAAATAGCTGAGTTATTAATTAAAGAACATCTAAGCTAGTTAGCTAAAGATAACTCCAAAAATTTTAAAACTCGTCGTCAGCATTAATAATTATGTTAACGGCGAGTTTTTTTGTTTTATTTCTCTAAATATTGAGTAATCTTTTTTTAATTTGGTATTATTATTTATTCGCTAATTCCAGATTAATATAAGATGGAATAAATTTTGCTTCGATGTGATAAGTTATCGATCGCCTTACTTTGTCAAATAACTGACGAATAGCTAATTTTGTGAAAATAATAATGACTGGGGAAACTTCAATGCAAAAATCTTTTCGCCTGTGCCTATGGCAGGTTGTTCTTTGTATATTCACTGTTAGTGTATTTTCTATTAGTATGCTCTACACAAGTAACACGGCTTTTTCACAAGAAGTACAGACCCAAGAACGCAGCATTCATATGCGCAGCCCTAACAGTACCGACGCTTTTCCTTTTGATAGGTATGGACCTATTACTCAAAGAGATACGCTATGGAACATAGCATTAACGGTAAGCCCTGATGGTCGCTTAAGTGTTTATCAAGTTATGGAAGCCTTGTATCAAGCGAACCCCAACTCCTTTGTTAATCGTAATTTTAACCACCTAGTGGAAGGACAGTACTTAACCATTCCATCATTTGATCAGATGATGTCTGTTAATAAGGCTATGGCAAAACAAAAGTCTACTCAAGATGATATTGATTGGCATAAAAAACAAGGTGAAAAGATAGCTAAAAAAGCAGAACCACGAGAGTATCTTAATGTTAATAAAATACACTTAGATACGGTAAAAATTGAAATAAATGATCAACTAAAAGAAATAGATCATGAAAAAGAGAAGCGTTTAACAAATATTCAACATGATGTTTTAAAGTCTATTGATGGTTTACAAGCTATTTTAAAAGAAAATGAAGAATTACGTCAGAAGCTAACGTCATTTAATAACCAGTTACTTAGTATGAAAACTGAGGTTGCTAAAGGGAAAGAAATTAAGTTGCAAGTGGATGATTTGATCAGGTTGCAACAAGTACTATTAGACAAATATCAAGCGAAAGAACAAGAGTTATTGTTAGAACGAGAGCAAGCAGTATTAGAAAAAGATAATGTTTATTCAAATGTAGGATTGATTGTTTTAATAGTAACGTTACCTGCTGTGTTAATTTTGTTAGTTGTTGCGCTTATTTTTAAACGGCGTAATAAAGATACAATAACATCTGTAAATAAGTCTAAGAAAATATCTAAGATTAAAGCTGAAAACATATCAAAAGAGCCAAAAGCGGATATAGATGTAATAGGTGAGTTCTCTCTTGATGATGACCTTGAAGAGGCAAAGATAGAACAAGGTGAACTTGATTCTTTACTGATGGCGGATGATGCTATCGAAAAGCAAGAAGCTCAAGAAAATGAAGCACTAGGTGATGAACAAAGTGATTTTTTTGACGATAATGCTAAAGCAATAAAGACTAATCCTGATGATTTGGGTATTGATTCGCTTATTGCTGAAGAGTCACTTGCTGAGTTATTAAATGATCAAGCGGCAGATCATACTGTTGAATTAACGCCTAACGTTTCTGAACAGAATATTCTTGCAGATTTACTTAATGAAAATAACGATAAGAGCCAAGTATCGGAAGCAACTGAAATAAATGATATTCAAGAATTAGACAGTTTGGACTTTGATGAATTATTAGCAAATATTGAAGAAGAATCCAGTTCTGCTAATCAGTCAGTTGATTTCAATAGAAGCTTAGAGGTTGACGATGACGTTTCTCTTGCAGACTTTGGTAATAGCACCTCAAATATTCCTTTGAATGACAGTATAAAAGCGACTAAAAATGATCAAAGCTTTGTGTCTGTGGATTCTTTACTATCAGAAACTCAATATGAAGCAAGCGATAATGAACCTTATGATAAAACTAATATTGATGTTGGTTTAAATGAATTTCCAGAATTTACCGATGGCGTTAATAAGATTGACGTAGATGTGGATGAAAATGGTATGTCTGCAAAGCTGGGTTTAGCGAAAATTTATATTGAAATTGGTGATCATGACAATGCCCAAGTGATTTTACAAGAGGTGGTTAAGCTAGGTGACACTCAACAACAAATAGCGGCGAAAAAATTGCTAGATAATTTATAATTACCAGTTTAATACCATTAAAATATGAGTTTTAGGACATTAGCTCGAACCACGCTTAATACTCATGTTTTTATTATAAATTCCTTTTAAATATAGATCTAATTCGATTAGTATAAGCTTAACAAGCATTGGCATAGCACAGCAAAATAATAGATAATGCGCGACTATATAGATTGGATGAAAGTCAATCAGAGCCGTGTTTGAAGAGGTTTACATGCGTTATGCGTTAGGTGTTGAATACGATGGAAGAAATTACTGTGGCTGGCAGAAACAAAAGAATGTTATTGGTGTTCAGCACAAGGTTGAACAAGCGCTCTCAAAAATTGCAGCTGAACCTATCGAAGTTATATGCGCTGGTCGTACTGACACTGGCGTAAATGCTACGAATCAAGTTGTTCACTTTGATACTAGCAAAATGCGTAAAGATACCGCATGGACGCTAGGTGTAAATACTCATCTACCTAGCGATATTGCAATTACTTGGGTTAAATCTGTTAGTGAAGAGTTTCATGCTCGTTTTAGCGCTACAGCTAGGCGCTATCGTTATATTATTAATAATAAGAGATTGCGTTCCGCTATTTTAAGTTATGGTATTAGCCACCATCATTTCCCTCTTGATGAAAAATTAATGTATCAAGGGGCGCAATATCTTATTGGAAAACATGACTTTACTTCTTTTCGTACGGTTCATTGTCAATCTCATTCACCAATACGCACTATTATTAATTGTGAGATAACTCGTCAAGGTGATTATATTATTGTTGATATAAAGGCGAATGCTTTTTTACACCATATGGTACGCAATATTGTTGGAAGTTTAATGAGAGTAGGACAAGCGCAAGAAAAACCTGCTTGGATGAGAGAAGTACTTGAGCTTAAAAATCGTTGCTTAGCCGGTGTGACAGCACCTCCTGAGGGCTTATATTTTGTTGAAGTTGATTATCCGCAGGAATTTAACATCCCTAAAGGACCTTTTGGACCACTATTTTTAAGTTAATTCAAATCTACAGGTATATAAATAACAAGACCGACCAGTTTTTTATATAAAACATAGGCTAAAGTGTGTTCTAATTAAGTGTTAAATTAGCATTCTTTTTAAGATTGACTATTGGCGTGATTATTTTCACTCAAAAGTTAATTTATATTCGTTCAATAGGCAAAAATAAAATTATGAGCTGGATAGAAAAAATTCTCCCAAAAGCAAAATCTACTCAAAAACGTAATATCCCTGAAGGCGTTTGGAGTAAATGCTCTGCATGTAATGCAGTATTATATAAAGTTGAACTAGAGCGCCAAATCTCTGTTTGTCCAAAGTGTGATCATCATATGCGTATTAGTGCTCGTAAGCGCATTGATAGCTTCCTTGATAAAGACAATAGACAAGAGTTAGGGGAAGAGTTTGAAGCACAAGATATTTTAAAATTTAAAGATTCAAAACGTTATAAAGATAGATTAAGTGCCGCTCGTAAAAGCACGGGTGAAAAAGATGCATTAGTCGTAATGAAGGGTGAACTGCATGGTATGCCAGTAGTTGTTGCTGCTTTTGAGTTTGCATTTTTAGGCGGCTCAATGGCCTCGGTTGTTGGTGCACGTTTTGTAAAAGGTGTTGAATACTGTCTAGAACATAATATACCTTTTATTTGCTTCTCGGCCAGTGGTGGTGCACGCATGCAAGAAGCCCTATTCTCATTGATGCAAATGGCTAAAACCAGTGCAGCACTAGCTAAAATGAGCGAAAAAGGTTTACCTTATGTTTCTGTGTTGACCGATCCTACTATGGGTGGTGTGTCGGCAAGTTTAGCTATGTTAGGTGATATTAACGTTGCTGAACCTAAAGCGTTAATTGGTTTTGCCGGTCCTCGTGTAATAGAGCAAACAGTACGTGAAAAATTACCTGAAGGTTTTCAGCGTAGTGAGTTTTTATTAGAGAAAGGGGCTATTGATATGATTGTTGATCGCCGTAACATGCGTAAAACTTTAGCACGTATGTTAGGAAAGTTTATGGGACAAACTAGCCCGATTATAGAAAGTTAAGTGAATAACTAACTATATGACATACGTCGCTATGTTAAATAAAATAAAAAAGTAGAGCAATAAATGCCACAAAACATTTCAAGCCACTCTAAAGATTGTAAAAATCTTAACGAGTGGCTTTGTTATTTAGAAACACTCCATAATATCGAAATTGACCTCGGTTTAGCTCGCATTGGCGAAGTTGCTAAACGGTTAAATATTAATTTTGGCTTTGCTCGTGTTATTACGGTTGCGGGTACTAATGGCAAAGGTACTACCTGCGCCTTTTTGGAAAATGCACTACTTCAAGAAAGCGTTAATGAACGAGAATTAACGGTTGCGGTATATTCTTCACCTCATATTGAACGTTTTAATGAAAGATTGCGAATAAATAAAACTGATGTTGATGATCAAGCTTTTATCACTGCTTTTGAGCAGATAGAGCTAGCAAGAGTTGATATATCGCTAAGCTATTATGAATTTACAACGTTAGCAGCATTTTTGATATTGATGGCGATAAAGCCAAATATCATCATTCTTGAAGTAGGTCTTGGTGGACGTCTTGACGCAACTAATATTATTGATGCTGATGTGGCGGTGGTTACAACGATTGATCTTGATCATCAAGCCTTTTTAGGAAATGACAGAGAAACTATTGGTTTTGAAAAAGCGGGTATTTTTCGTGCCAATCAGCATATTATTATTGGTGATAGCGATGTTCCAAATTCTGTCATTCAATATGCTGAAAAGGTGAATCATTCTGTTGCTAAAATATTAACTAAAGAAGTAAGAAATAGAATAAAAGTACGTGAAAAAGACTTTGCATTGGTTGAACAGAGCATTGATGAAAATTTATGGCAATGGCAGTATACAAATTTTGATTGCACAGATGTTAATGATGAAACTATTTGTTTGAGAAATTTGCTTAATACTCATATTCCTCGAGATAATGTTGCCACAGCACTTATGGTGTTAACGCAACTTGGTGTTACGTTAACATCAGATAAAGTTAATGCATTAATAGAAAAAACTAAAGTTGCAGGTAGAACTGAATTATTTATCAATAACAAAGTAGATGATTGCGATGTTATGCTTGATGTTGGCCATAATCCTCATGCCGGGCGATATTTGGTAAAAAAATTAGCTCAGTTAAAGCAACAGAATAAATATCAGCGCATAATCGCTGTCGTTGCTATGTTAGCCGATAAAGATATCAAAAATACTTTACAGCCTTTTCATGAAGTGATTGATGATTGGTATATAGCGGAGTTAATTGCACCAAGAGCTGCATCAGTTGATGTTATGGCTGCAGAGTTAGCTAACTTTACTAAATCAGTCAATTGCTTTGACAATATCACGCAAGCATTTAAAATGGCGAATAAAAAAGCACAATCAACCGATTTGATTCTTGTTTTTGGTTCTTTTTATACAGTTGCTGAAATTAGGCGATTATTGGTTTAAGTTGGTTTATGTTAAATTTAACAAACACCTGATTTCATGGGAGAATCACTTGTCTACACCGTTTCAAAATCGCCTTGTTGGTACCGTTATAGTCGCTTCTGTTATCATCATTTTTTTGCCTGATTTACTTGATGGTAAAAAAAAATCACATCAAACAGACTTTGAGAAAATACCTCAAGTACCTATGTTCACTGGAAAAATAAATAAAAAACTTTTTCCAGAACACAAGCTAGTAATAAAAGATAAAGCAATCGTTTTTAATGAACAAGCGCAAGATGACCTGTTGATAATAGATAAGACCGCGCAGACCCGTAAAGAAGTTAGCAGTAAAGCCAATATTGAAACGGGAGAAAATCAAGCGACAAAAATGAATGATAAATCAATAAAAGTAACTCAGGCGACGACTCAATCGACAATCACTAAACCAGTGTTAGGCCAACAGCCACCGAAATCAGTGAACAAAGAAGCGTGGGTAATTCAGCTTGGTAGTTTTCAACACAAAAGTAATGTTGCTGAATTAGTCAATAAACTAAAACGTAATGGTTATACTGTTTTTACCAAGCCAATTAAAACAAAAAAAGGTACGTTGACTAAAGTCTTTGTTGGACCTGAATTAATAAAAGTGACATTGATGAAGAAAATACCGGCATTAAAAAAATTGACTAATGTGCAGGGAAAAGTAGCGCATTTTTATCCAACAAAATAATTTCTGTTTGTGAAAAAAAACTTAAGTATTTTTATTATTATTCTGATAGAATGCGCGGCTCTAATCAATGAGAAAATCAAAATATGGTTTGGGTAGATTACGCCATTTTGGCAGTTATAGGTATATCAACGCTAATTAGTTTGGTACGCGGTTTTGTTAAAGAAGCTGTCTCACTAGTTATCTGGATCAGCGCCTTTTTTATTGCCAGTACTTTTTATGCCAATCTAGCCAATCTTCTTACCAATATTTCCGATCAATTATTACGAAATTCTGCTTCAATAGCGATCTTATTTATTACTACCTTAATACTGGGCGCACTTGTTAATTACCTTATAGGTCAATTAGTAAATAAAACTGGTTTGTCAGGTACAGATCGTTTGTTGGGCCTAATCTTTGGAGCTTTACGTGGCGTGTTAATTATCAGCGCGGTGTTATTCTTTATGGATGCTTTTACGGGAGCAGCAACAAGTGATTGGTGGAAAAGTTCACAACTAGTACCTGAATTTAGGTTAGTTGTTGAGTGGTTTTTTGAGTATCTTAAGCAATCATCAAGTTTTCTAACTTAGTCTATTAATTTAATGAAAGTTAACTAAGTTTCAAGCGGAGAAAAATTCATGTGTGGTATTGTTGGTATTGTCGGTAAAACCCCGGTTAATCAGTATTTATATGACGGATTAACAGTGTTACAGCATCGTGGACAAGATGCTGCCGGTATTGTAACTATTCATAACAATACATTTCGCCTTAGAAAAGGCAATGGTTTAGTCAAAGATGTTTTTCATACGCGTCATATGTTGCGTATGCAAGGTACTGTTGGTATTGGTCATGTACGTTACCCAACCGCAGGCACTTCAAGTTCATCTGAGGCTCAGCCTTTTTATGCTAATTCGCCTTACGGAATATCTTTAGCACATAATGGTAATTTAACTAATGCAGAAGAATTAAAAGTTTGGTTGAATACTGAAGCTCGTCGTCATGTAAATACAACTTCAGACTCTGAACTTCTATTAAATATTTTTGGGCATGAATTACAACAAAGTACTCAAGTTACATTAACACCAGATGATGTTTTTACTGCTGTTGCTAATGTTCATAAGCGTGTACGAGGAGCGTACGCCACAGTAGCGCTTATTATTGGTTATGGTATGGTCGCTTTTCGTGACCCAAATGGTATTCGCCCATTAGTTTTTGGTAAGCGTGAAACCGAAAGCGGTGTTGAGTATATGATTGCCTCTGAGTCAGTAGCCCTTGATGCCTGTTCATTTGAGTTTGTACGTGATGTAGCTCCTGGCGAAGCAATATTCTTCACTGAAGATGGTAAAATTCATAGCCAACAGTGCTCGGAAAACCCTGTTTATTGCCCGTGTATTTTCGAATTCGTATATTTTGCACGTCCAGACTCAACGATTGATAAAATGTCTGTTTATGCATCTCGTGTTGAAATGGGTACAAAGCTAGGTCAAAAAATATCTCAAGAATGGAGTAATGTGGATATTGATGTCGTTATTCCTATTCCTGAAACATCATGCGATATTGCTTTGCAAATAGCCCAGGAATTAGCTTTACCTTATAGACAAGGTTTTGTGAAAAATCGTTATATTGGCCGAACTTTTATTATGCCAGGCCAAGAGCAACGTAAAAAATCTGTAAGACAAAAACTTAATGCTATTGAAACCGAATTCAAAGGTAAGAATGTTCTACTTGTTGATGACTCTATAGTACGCGGAACAACATCAGAGCAGATAATTGAAATGGCACGCTCTGCGGGAGCTAAAAAAGTTTATTTTGCTTCTGCAGCACCTGAAGTACGCTTTCCTAATGTATACGGTATTGATATGCCAAGTGCGAATGAATTAATTGCTCATGGACGTGATGTAGATGATATATGTAGTTTAATTGGTGCGGATAAACTTATTTTTCAATCTATTGAAGATCTAGTTCTTGCTGTTGGTTTAGGGAATCCCGATATCAAACGTTTCGATACCTCTGTATTTAATGGTCGTTATATCACCAATGATATTGATAATGCCTATTTAGAAAAACTAGATGCTATTCGAAATAATAACACTAAAGATGAATCAGATAAAAATGCTGATTCTATAATCGATATGCATAACGAAGGGGCAGAGTAACTAAATATAGCTCGGTGTTAGCAGTGACAACTTTAGATAAAAAGTAGCGAGTTATTACCTAACTCGCTACTGATTAAGTCTCTAACAGTTAAGACACGTATTCTGGTATAAAACCCGTGGTCCAGAACATTGCACTCAATGCCATAATAGCTACCAGTAGTACTAAACCACAAGTCACCACTGAGCTTGAATAGATAAAACCTTTATCTTCTGGAATATTCATCATAATAGGTACACCAGAATATAATAGATATACTGAATAACTAACTGCTGCTATCCCTGCTAGAGCAACAAACCAAAGCACAGGAAATAGTGTCGTGATACCAACCATCAACATAGGGGTTGCGGTATAAGCAGCTAACTCCAGTGATTGAACAAAAGTTGGATTAGAATCAAACGTTTTCGCCATCCATTGAATTAAATAAGCCAATAACAATACGCCTAAGACTAAGGCTATATACATAGAAATAGCCATTATTTGTGCACTAGAGGGGCTTATTTTTATGGGGTTGCCCACGCCGATAGTCCAACCTATATGTGCAGCTGCATAATAAGCACATATTGAGGGAATAAGGGATACCACTAAAATATGCATAAGGCTGTACATTAAGCTTTCATGACGTTTTTCAATTGTCTGCCATTCGTCTTTTGGATGGGCGTATAATCCCCAAATATGGTTTAATATCATAATGATTTTCCTCTTGCAGACTGTAATAAATTATTTAGTTTTATTATTCTTGTTCGCTAAATTAACGTTCGGTAGTAATTATTATGTTATACCGATACCCTATTTATGGAAGATGGCAGAGCATTCGTCAAGACTTGTTTGATAAACAAGGGGGAAAACATGAAAATAAATCATTTTTATATTCAAAATAGAAAAATAAAATATTTTTTATAATTAATTGGTATATTAATCATAAAAAATATTCAGGCTTGATATTCTATATCAGAGTTAAGTCAGTTTTATTCTCACTATTTTCATTATTTCAATATCAAAACCGACAACTTTTTCATTATCTGGATAATAAGTGATATTAACCCTAGACCCTTTAAGGTTTTTATAGCGTTTTTTTCGTTTATATTTAAAGGGAACATCAATGTCATCAAGCATTAAGGTATTAAGTTGCCAATCATCAGTTTCGCGTTGTACATGAGAAATCACCTTAATATTTTCCGTATGAATCAACGTTGGATGTTGTTGGGTAAGTTTAGTTGCTATAGTATTTTTTTTAGATTTTGTCATACTTCGATCTATACCGGTAAAGGTTAACAGAGTAATAAACACTATAATAACTAGATGAACGCAAATAAGATAGAATAGCAGGCTTACGAAAATGTCACGCGTTTTAGTTAGGTTCATTTCATGATGTATCTGGAAAATACTTAGGTGAGTTTGTTTAGGGGGCAATTATCTATCAATCTGTGCTCGACTACCAAATTAAAATATAAGTCCTCCCTTTGTTACTAAATTTTTATTTATCCTTGACGGCGTCATATTTCCGTCGACCAAAGGCTGAGTTGCCATGGCAAGCATTTCAATGATCTGATGAAGAGACGTTAAATTTAATGATGATAGATCGTCGCTAGTTTGGTGATAGTGCTGATCTTTGTCAAGTTGTGCGCTACTAAAGCTATGAGCGGGCACACCTAACCTTGCTAAAGTTGCATTGTCAGAGCGGTAAAATAAATGTTGCTCTGGGTAAGGGTCGTCATATATTTTTTTACCTGACTTAGCTAGCGCCATGTTTAATTTTTGACCAAGATTTGAGCGATCCATTCCTGTCATCCACATAGTACCAGTGCCAAATTTTGAGGGTTTACCAATCATTTCAATATTGATCATAGCGGTGATTTTTTGTGGTTCAAGTTGTTTTGAAAAATAACGTGAGCCAAAACCCCCTATTTCTTCTGCACTAAAAGCCGCGAACATTAACGTACGAGCATTACCTCCCTGTTTGGCATAGTATTGTGCCAAGTTGATAATGGCGGTTGTACCTGAAGCATCATCATCAGCACCATTATAAATAACATTACCTTCGCCAGTTTTTACACCCAAATGATCATAATGAGCAGAATAGAGTACAATCTCCTCAGGTTTAGTTTGCCCAGGTAACATAGCCACTACGTTATATAGCGCGTTTTTATTTATCGTGCTAACACCTGACATTTGCAAGTGATTAATTTTTTCAGTAGTTATTGTTGATAGTGCTATAACGATAATCCCACCTGAAATGTGATGGCTATTTGCTTGATGTAATGTTGTTACCCCTTGTTGTAAATAGTGTTGATAACGCTCAAATAGTGACTTGTGAGCAGGGTTTAACAAAACTAGGTGCTTTCCCCCTTGTCTATTTAATGTGCCAACGATGGCTTGCATATCATCGTTTTTACCAATGTTGTGTATCGTAAACTCTGTGTTGTTAGTAAGGTTGTTCATTGCCCACGAAAAATTAGTGACCGTGCTAGCCATTATTAAATTGTTAGAACTAATCTTTTCTCTATTTATCGTTAAGTTGATATTTTTTGGGGTAATTTTAGTTATTTGATATTTTTGTAAAAAATCAGTCCCTGATATACCGTCTGCAGCGAGTAAGCCACTTTGGTGAAAACGTTTAGCAATATACTCAGCAGCTAAGTGTATTTCTGATGAATAGTTACTTCGACCTCTTAATTCATCACTCGCTAGATAGGTAATATCTTTAGTGACTTGCGCTAAAGATATCTTATTTGTTACTGCCCAAGTGAAGCTTACTGTAGCTAGGCTTATTATCAAGACACTGATCTTTATTAAAAAACCAGCAATGTTTTTAGTCATTATTTTCTCGTTTTACACTGTAAATTTTTCGATGACGGGGCTCTTTTTATGACTTTAAAGTGGTTGTTTCTATCAATAATGTTTCATCACCACAGGTTAACCAGAGCTGATCGTCTTGGATACTACATTGAAATTCCATGTTTCTACTCAGTAATTTCATTAACGCATTGGTTGTAGTCATATCAAACTGTTCAATGCTCAGTTTAGGAAACTTCTGTAAAGCGTTTTGTGTTTGTGACCACCAAGTATTCACGCTTGAACCGTAACAATATAGCTTAACTTTTGCCGATTTATTACACGCTTTTTTGATGCGTTTTTCGTCTAATTGTCCTAATTCAATCCAGAGAGCAATTTCATCACTGTAATTTATTTGCCAAATAGCGGCTTCATCTTCGTCACTAACTCCTTTACCAAACTGCAAATCTGGGTGAGCATTTAATATATAACTGATCAAACGCACCATAAGTCGTTGCTCTGTTTCTGAAGGGTGTTGTGCTAGTGTAAGTTGTAAGGAATCATAATAATTACGATCCATATTTGCTAGCTCAATATTTACTTTATAAATTGTTGCCTTTAGTGCCATAATAAATGTGCCGTAAGTAGCTATTCGCCATCAATAAATTCAATGAAAAGAATAATAACAATAAGTGACGTACTTGCCACTACATTTATGAAATCAATAACTAGGATAACAACTATTAATTAAGTAAATAGTTCAATTAATGCTATGGTGTCATCATCTATAGTCAAATTATTTCAAGATGTGAGCTCATTATGTCAATTCAATCATTTATACCACCACAACGTACATTAATGGGCCCAGGTCCTTCTGATGTTAGCCCTCGTGTATTGTCAGCGTTAGCAAGACCAACAGTAGGGCATTTAGATCCTACTTTTATTGGTATGATGGATGAAGTTAAGACATTAATACAATATGCATTTCAAACTAGAAATACTTATACCATGGCTGTTTCTGCTCCTGGTTCTGCTGGTATGGAAGCCTGTTTTGTTAACTTAATTACACCGGATGATACGGTTGTTGTTTGTCGTAATGGTGTTTTTGGCGCGCGTATGATTGAAAATGTTGAGCGTATTGGTGCAAAAGCTGTTGTTGTTGAAGGTACTTGGGGTAGAGCAGTTGACCCACAAGCATTAGAAGAAACTTTGAAACAGACACCACAAGCCACTTTTGTTGCTTTTGTACATGCTGAAACCTCTACAGGAGCATTATCTGATGCTAAAACTCTTTGTGAAATAGCACGTAAACATAACTGTTTAACTATTGTTGATGCGGTAACTTCACTAGGTGGTGTTGAATTAAGAGTTGATGACTGGGGTATAGATGCTGTGTATGCCGGCAGTCAAAAATGCTTATCTTGCGTCCCCGGTTTATCACCAGTGAGCTTTAGCGATCGCGCTGCTGAAATTATTAAAAACAGAGAAGCTCCTGTTCAAAGTTGGTTTTTAGATCAATCACTTGTAATGGGATATTGGTCAGGTGAGGGCAAACGTAGTTATCATCATACTGCACCAGTAAACTCTTTGTATGCGTTACATGAATCATTAGTCATGCTACAAGATGAAGGCTTAGAAAACAGCTGGGCTCGTCATAAAGCACAACACGAAAAATTGGCTTCAGGTCTAGAAGCGTTAGGAATCACTTTTGTTGTACCTGCAAGTGAAAGATTACCACAGTTAAATACTGTTCATATTCCTGAAGGCGTTGACGATGCAAAAGTACGTCAATACTTACTAAATGAATACAATTTAGAAATCGGGGCAGGTTTAGGGAAATTTGCTGGTTCTGCTTGGCGTATTGGCCTTATGGGTTATGCGGCTCGGAATGAAAATGTTCTTTTATGTTTAGCTGCGCTTAAAGAAGCGTTGGCTCAATAAGCGTTTTTAACCGTATACAATAACTTATACCCAATTCACTTCGAGATGCTGAAAATTGCGTTTTGAAGTGGTTTGGGTATATCTCTACTAAAGTACTACCAAGAGCCGATATTTTCCATACTTGACCACGGCTCTTGAGGTGCTAAAGCAGTACCTTTTTGTAACAATTCAATGGAAACATTGTCAGGTGATTTAACAAATGCCATATATCCACAACGTGGTGGTCGGTTAATAATCACGCCACTTTTTTGCAGTTTTTGACATGTTTGGTAAATATTATCTACTTCAAAAGCTAGATGACCAAAATTACGCCCTGTACTGTATTCTTCCTTAGCTCCCCAGTTGTGGGTTAATTCAATTTCAGCTTCCCCTTTCTTAGTCGCTAAGAAAATCAAGGTGAATTTTCCCTCTGGTACATCACGACGCCTTATTTCAACTAACCCTAGTTTGTTGATGTAAAAGTCGAGTGACAGGCCAAGATCATTGACTCGAATCATGGTATGTAAAAACTTCATATTTATTCCTTAATTTATATTCCTTAACTTGAAGTAAAGCTACGTTGAGTTACTTCGCTTTCTACTTAGTTTTAAACTTTAATGACGGCAGAGAGCTATATAGCCATTCAACCTTAATTGTCTATACTTGGGTACGTGATCGGATTTTTTATAATTATCAGTTAAGGACTATTTATGGCTGCCAACTCACATCAGGCTCCCAGTCACTAACCCATGCTGGAATATCACGGGCAGGCATCGGTCTGGAAATGCCATACCCTTGTGCTAATTCACAGCCTAGTTGCAATAGTGCTGTACCATGTTCAATTGTTTCTACGCCTTCAGCAATCACGTCACGTTTGAATAATTTAGCTAAGGCTATCACGCCCTCAACAATAGCTAAAGCATCCTTATCAATCAGCATATCTCGTACAAAGCTCTGGTCTATTTTAATTAAGTTGGCTGGTAATCCTCTGAGATAAGTCAGGGAAGAGTAGCCAGTGCCAAAATCATCTAAGGCAAAGTTGACGCCCAGCGCCATGCAGTCATTCATGATGGTTGAGACATAATGGACATCATCTAAGGCACTTGTTTCGAGTACTTCTAGCTCTAAATAGCGTGGTTCTACATCAGGGTGAGCTGCAAGCAGTGTTGTCAGTCTCTGTGTAAATTTTGGCTGCTGTAATTGTATCGCGGCAATATTTACGCTAGTGTTTAAAGGAAAATTTAGCCCTATTGCTTGCCATTGGCTGATTTGTGTCAGTGCACTGTCAATAACCCATTCACCCATTTCAATCATCATGGAATGGTTTTCAATGACAGGCAAAAACTCGATTGGATTTAATAGCCCACGATCTGGATGTTGCCAGCGGATTAAAGCCTCAACCCCTATCAACGCCCCTGTTTTCATATTAACCTTTGGCTGATAATAGAGTACAAATTGATGATTATCTAATGCACAACGAATAGCCTCTAGGCTTTATCGCTGCACTTTAATCGCATTATTTTGAACAGTATCGAATAAGTGATAACGATTCTTACCCAATTGCTTAGCTTTATACATCGCTTGGTCGGCATGGCGCATGAGCTGGTCGGCATTAACATTATCTTGCGGGTATAGGGTGACACCAATACTGGCTGATACATTTAATACTACACCTTCGACTGTGACAGGCTCCGACGCTGACAATAATAATCGCTCTAAAACTGGCTCACAATTTTGAACGGTGGTTAAATCAGTTAATACCACCACAAATTCATCACCACCAATACGGGCTAAGCTATCACCTTCACGTAATGCCTCTTTCATACGGACAGAAAGTGCAATTAACAGTTCATCACCTATACTATGGCCAAAGGTATCATTGACGCCTTTAAAACCATCTAAATCTAGAAATACCACCGCGAGTGATTTCTGATTACGGCTGCACTGTAACATGGCTTCGGATAATCGGTCTGATAATAATACACGATTGGGCAGGTTGGTTAGCATGTCATAATGGGCAATATGCTCTAATTTTCCTTGATGTTCTTTTATCGAAGTGATGTCGTTACCTAAAGCAACATAATGGGTAGTGATGCCGTGTTCATCACGTACTACATTGATAGTTTTAATTTCAGTATACACTTCGCCATTTTTACGACGATTCCAAACTTCGCCAGACCAGTGGCCTTCTTTTAGCAGTGTATTCCACATATCTGTGTAGAACTCTAGTGATTTCCGTCCAAATTGGATTATTCGTGATTTTTTGCCAATCACTTCTTCACGACTATAGCCTGTGATATGTGAGAAAGTATTATTAACATCAAGTATCATGCCTGTAGCATCGGTGATAATGATACTTTCACCTGCATGACTAAAAACACTGGCGGCGAGTTTTAGTTTTTCTTCGGCTTGTTTACGGTCAGTGATGTCACGCCAAGTTGTCATTATCAGCTGGTCTTTTCCCATCTGTACAGGCGTGAGCAGAACTTCAACGGGAAAATCTTCACGGCAAGGGCTACAATGGACCCATTCAAAACGATGGCTAGTCTTTTGAATTGCGATTGCAATCATTTCTTTGGCTTTTTCGAAGGACTCGCGACCATCAGGTTGAAACTGCGGAGACAGTTCAGAAGGTTTAAATGAAGGAAGTTTTGTTAAGCCCTTAAAGCCGAGCATATCAATAGCAGAAGCGTTTAATTCAATAAATTTATTTGTAATAGGGTCAAGAAGCAATAAGGCATCAGCTGTTTTCTCAAACATCAGGCGGAAGCGATTTTCACTCACTTGTAAGGCATCTTTTGAATACATTCTTTCAGCTATTTGTGCTTGTTGGAGTACCTCGTTCTGCATCTCCTGTTCAATTTTATGAACTTGCAGTTCCAGTAGCTTTGTTTTGCTATTATCTATACAAGGGGGACTTTTTTGCGCCCAGCCTGTATCTTTAGTTTATCTTCGGTCTGAGGGCTAAGTTCTGTTGATGATGTTTTGACTAATTTCGCTCCCATGGCTAAAGGTAATGACAGCTCCATCAATTTAGCTAGCTTTTTCATAGAAATACATTTGTTTCATATTGAATGTATCCATTGTATACATAATGATTTAGTGGTCAGCTACTTACAGAAAATTCTTTATAAAGTGCCTCGTCCTTCTATTTCGTTGAAAAAACTATATTCATATTAGATGTGAGCGTTAGGAAGGGTAATGTTAGCTTGTCAATAACGACCATTTCTCTAGATAGCTGAATATGAGATAATATTAAAAGCGGTTTCAGTAAAATTTTAGTTTTCAGTCTTTTCTTTGAAATCACATAAATCTTCAATAATACATGAGCCACATTTTGGTTTACGGGCTGTACAGGTATAACGACCATGTAATATGAACCAATGATGTAAATTGAACATGAACTCTGTTTTGTTTGGTGTATTTTTTATAATTGCTTGTTCTGTTTGTTCTACCGTTTTTCCTTTCGCATAACCAGTACGGTTTGCAAGCCTTTGAATATGAGTGTCTACGGCTAAAAAATAGCTACCTTCATTATCTTTCAGCCAACCGAAGGCTGTATTTAACACAACATTAGCTGTTTTTCTGCCAACACCTGGCAGGGTTTCTAACGCTGCTCTGTTTTCAGGTACTTCACCACCATGCAAATCAACTAGCATCTGACATGTTTTTATAGTGTTTTTTGCTTTGGTATTAAATAGGCCAATAGTTTTTACATAGGAGATTAACCCTTCAAGACCTAAATCTAATATGGCTTGTGGTGTATTGGCTACAGGGTAGAGCTTAGCGGTTGCTTTATTAACACCAACATCGGTTGATTGAGCTGAAAGTAGGACGGCGATAAGTAATTCAAATGGTGAATTAAAGTTTAACTCTGTGGTGGGTTCAGGGTTATTGTCACGAAGTCGGGTTAATATTTCTAAACGTTTTTCTTTGTTCATCTTTTATTTTCATCATTTTTATTCGTGAGTTGAGCTAAGTCAGTTGCTCTTCATTAGGTAGCACTAGTTTCTCAGACTTAAATCTTCGCAGAGAATTATGGTTACCTCGTTACCTCGTT
>DPHE01000030.1:35750-51357 GCA_003521815.1 Colwellia sp. | reverse complement strand
GTTACCTCGTTACCTCGTTGCTAAGCTTCTAAACTTTTAAACTTTTAAGATTCAAAGTTAACTCTAACGCGTTCGATAGTTTTATCTGATTCTTTCGGCTGACGCTGTTTAATATTGGCATCAATCGCATTTTTAAGTGCAATGATGAAGCCCATCGCAATAAATGCACCGGGGGGCAAAATGGCCAGTAAAAATTGACTGTCTAAGTGAATCACTTCAATGCGTAAAACGCTTGCCCAATCACCTAGTAATAAATGCGCGCCATCAAAGAGTGTGCCTTGCCCTAAAATTTCGCGTATAGCACCGAGTACAAAAAGTACTAAAGCAAATCCTAATCCCATCATTAAGCCATCAAAACTGGCTTGTTTTATTGGGTTCTTAGAAGCATAGGCTTCAGCACGACCGATAATGGCGCAGTTGGTAACAATTAAGGGTAAAAATATCCCCAGTGACTGGTAGATGCCATAAGTATAAGCGTTCATTAATAATTGTACGCAGGTAACGAATGCTGCGATGATCAACACAAAAATAGGGATACGAATTTCTTTAGGAACCCAATGACGAATAGCTGATACCGTGGTATTTGAACACACAAGTACCAATAAGGTGGCAAGCCCCAAGCCCAAAGCATTAGTTACCGTAGCGGTTACTGCTAATAACGGGCAAAGTCCTAATAATTGTACTAATCCAGGATTGTTTTTCCATAACCCTTGTTTTGCTAATTCTCTATACTCTTCTCTCCGGGCTTTTTTAGCTAAGGCAATATCTGTTATATCATGCGCTACTGAATCAGTTAAGGCAGTATTATCTATTGATGATACTGTTGGCTCTGTTTTAGTGTTCATTTTTTACCTTACTTGTCGTTTGAGTGTTTTCATTTTCTTGGAGACAAATATTAGGACGCGTTAACAGAGAATCTTTGTTGTCTTTAAAATAAAGGAGTGTTTTTTTCACGGCTTTAACAACGGCACGTGGCGTAATAGTAGCCCCCGTAAATTGATCAAAAATACCATTGTCTTTAGTGACAGCCCAGCGGTTATCTTTTTCAGAGAATAGTTTCTTACCAGTAAAGGTCGTTATCCAATTACTTTTTCTTAATTCAAGTTCATCACCCAAACCTGGCGTTTCTTGATGTTTTAATACGCGAACACCACTGACACTACCATCCATGTTTATGGCAATAATTAGTTCTATATTACCGTTATAACCATCAGGTGCAGTGCTTGTCATCGCAATAGCGATTGCTTGGTTATCTTGTCGAGCAATATAAGCTGTTTGCATTTTCTTATCGTTTGTTGAGTTGCCAATTAGCGGAGAACTCAGATTGACACAATCTTGAGTAATATCATTGTTATAACGACTTGGTTCAATAATACTATGTAAAGTATTTAATAGTTGTAATTGTTCCTGTATTTTGATTTCATCTTTCGTCAGTTCATTAACTAAGCCAACAATAGCGGTACAAATGATGGCAAATATAGCAAGTATTTGACTATTTTTTTGCATGGGTAAGCGAAAGCTAGTGTTAGAGTTCTTTTTTGGGGTAGTCATTATTTAGACTCCCCTTGTATATTCTTTGATTGATGACCATAAGTGCGGGGTCGAGTGTATTGGTCTATTAAAGGTGCTGCCATATTGCATAATAAAACCGCAAAAGCGATACCATCAGGGTAGCCACCAAAGGTTCTGATCAAATAAACTAACAATCCGGCTAAAGCTCCGACGATTAATCTACCTTTAGTACTGGTAGCACCCGATACCGGATCGGTTAAAATAAAGAAAGCCCCTAGCATGCAACCACCTGTCAGCCAATGAAACATAGTAGATGCGCTACTGTCAGGGCTGATGCTATAAGCGATAAATGAGCAAATAAATAGGCTTAATAAAAAGCTTAAGGGTGTTTGCCATGCAATGGCTTTTTTGGCAATCAATACTACACCACCAATAAGAAAAGCGAAATTTACCCATTCCCAACCGAAGGCGAAATTTTCTCCGAAAATACTCTTTTCCATGCTTTCAAATACGGTAAGTCCTAAGCCAATATCTGTTTTTAAAGTATCTAATGGTGTTGCCATAGTAAACCCGTCAATACTGGTTCTTAGTTGCTCTACTGAATAACCTTCTTTAGTAAAGTCAGTAAAAATAACACTTAAGGTATTAGCCAAGTCTAAGTCGATAGTCATTAACGCTAGCGGTGGTTGCCATGAGGTCATTTGTATAGGAAATGATATCAAAAGCATTACATAGGCAGCCATGGCGGGATTGAATGGATTATTCCCTAAGCCACCATAAAGTTGTTTAACGACGACTATAGCAAATATAGCGCCAATGATTGATATCCACCATGGAGCGATGGCAGGTAAACAAATGCCTAGTAATATTGCGGTTAATATGGCACTTCCATCAAAAAGTTGTTTGCGTATATTCTTTTTATTTCGTAATGATAATACAATAAATTCACAAACTAGCGCGGTGGTAATCGCTAGAAAGATATGGATAATATTTCCCCAGCCAAAGAAATACCACTGAGCAAAAATGCCGGGTATAACCGCATAAATAACTAAACGCATCAAAGCAGATGTTTCTGCTTTGTTGTGATTATGAGGTGAGCTTGCTATCCAAAATGCCATAATTATGTCGATTCTTCATTATTGGTGGTAGATGCTTGTTGAGCTTTATCCATTCTTTTAAGTTTAGCTTTTGCTTTAGCCTTTGCAACGGCTAAAGCAGTCCGAGCCTTTTTTTCTTCGGCTTCAGTTGTTGTATTTTGTACGCTTTCGTTCATGTTTTCTTGTTTTGTTGCTGTTGAAAATTCAGTTTGTTCTATAGGTGACTTACTTACTTGGGCCTTTTTCGCCTTTGCCTTGGCTACGGCAGCTGCAATTCGAGCTTGTTTATCATCCTCAACGTTAGTTTGATTTTTGCTAATTGCTATAGGTGCCTCGGCACTTTTTTCTTTAGCAAGTCTTTTAGCCTTAGCTCTTGCAATAGCTGCCTTTACGGGAGATGTTTCAGTCTGAACATTGTCACTCTGCGTTTCACCGCTGGCGACGGGCAACTCCATATTTTTACTTTCAGCAGCTTTTTTAGCTTTTACTCGAGCAAGAGCTGCGGCGACAGCAGAACTTGCTGTACCACCATCAGCCGATTTTTTATTCATTGCTGCTTTACGTGCTGCAGCGGCTTTATCATGCTTTTCTTTTCGTGCAGTTTTTTCTTGTTCTAAGCGAAGTTTTCTTGCTTCAAAACGTGCTTTTGCTTTCTCTGCTTTGATATCTAGTTGTCGTTGTTGGCGTATTTCAGCTTTAGCAACGCGATAATATTGTACTAAAGGTATTTGACTAGGGCATACATAGGCACAAGCACCGCAGTCAATACAATCAAATAAATTGAGTTCAATTAGCTGTTGATGATCTTTTGCTTTCGCACTCCACTGCAATTCTTGAGGTAACAATTGACTTGGACAAACATCAGCACATTGACCACAGCGAATACATTCAACCTCATTAGAATAATTATCAAAAGCACTAGGCATCTCAATTTTACTTGGTGCTAAAATACAGTTACTTGTTTTAACAATAGGCACTTGCTCATTTAAAATGCTAAAACCCATTAAGGGTCCACCCATAATCACGGGAGGATTTGGCTGTGGTGAGTTAGGGGCTGATTTCGTTTCGCTAACTTCACGGACAAAACCTGTTTGATTAAGTAAATAACTCACTTGTGTACCTAATAAAACCCACAAATTTTGAGGTTTCGATAAAGCGCGCCCCGTTAACGTTACTACACGTCTAATAAGAGGGATATCATTGATAACGGCATCACTGATGGCAAAACAGGTTGCAATATTTTGTACCACAATACCCAAATCAATAGGTAAAGTGCCGCTGTTAACTTCGTTGCCTGTTAAGATTTTGATTAACTGCTTTTCACCACCGGAGGGGTATTTGGTGGGTAGTACACATACTTTGATTTTGTCATTGTGTTGAGTTGCTTGTTGTAATGCTTTTATTGCTCGTGGCTTATTACCTTCAATACCGATTAAAATAAAAGC
The DNA here is from genome assembly GCA_003521815.1 of Colwellia sp. GTDB lineage: Bacteria > Pseudomonadota > Gammaproteobacteria > Enterobacterales > Alteromonadaceae > Colwellia. The sequence goes on along the minus strand of DPHE01000030.1, from coordinate 47,303 downwards.
AGGGGTGAGTAATTGATCAAGTATTTTGATGCCATCAACAATAGCTTCACTCTGTTCACATATTAATAAATCATCTGCGGAAATGTAAGGTTCACATTCAGCAGCATTGATTATTAGAAAGTTGATGTCTTGCTTCGTATTAACTTTAATATGAGTAGGGAAACCGGCACCACCCATACCGGCAATACCCGCATCAGCAATCTTTTTAATAATATCTTGATGGCTTAATTTGGAGAAGTCTTGACAAATTTCTCGTTTTTTCCAGGTGTCTTCGCCATCTACATCGATGAATAAACATAATTCACTTAAGCCAGAAGGGTGAGCAATCACGGATTTTTTAATTGCAGTAATCGTTCCACTCGTTGGGGCATGCACAGGAACAGCCATTGGATTAGAGCTTTGAGTGAGTGCTTGGCCTTTAAGTACTTTGTCACCAACCTCAACAAGTAAATCACCTTGACGTCCTATATTTTGTTGTAAGGGTAAAATTAGCTGTTTAGGTAATGGAAGATGTTTAATGGGTTTACCTGAGGTTATTGCCTTTTGTTCAGGTGGGTGAATACCGCCATGAAAATGCCAGAACTTACCTTGGTTGATGCGCTCAATAATAGATTCCATAGGGTTATATTTTCCTAATCTACTTGCTTTACAGCAATTTTATTTAAATCCCACTGCCAATTTTGAATGGTCTCAGGGGTTGGGCGCATTTCAATACAATCAACAGGACAGGGAGCGACACATAAGTCACAGCCTGTACACTCATCAATTAGTATGGTGTGCATTTGTTTCGCGGCACCTAATATCGCATCAACAGGGCAAGCTTGGATGCATTTAGTGCAGCCAATACAATCTTCTTCAATGATGAACGCTACTTTGGGTCTGTTACTTTGCGATGAATCGTCTTGTTCATGATTTTCATCTATAGGTTGAACATCAACACCAAGCAAGTCAGCAATTTTTTTAATAGTGTCTTCCCCACCGGGTGCACATTTATTAATGGCTTCCCCATTGGCAACCGCTTCAGCATAAGGTTTACATCCAGGGTAGCCACATTGACCACATTGTGTTTGTGGAAGTAACGCATCAAGCTGCTCAACAATAGGATCACCTTCAACATGGAAACGTATTGACGCGTAACCAAGCAAAGCGCCAAATAAGGCAGAAATAGCGCCTAGAACGAGTATGGCAATTAAAATATTCATGATTATACTCATCTGTCTTAAATTTTAACCAAGCCGGCAAAACCCATAAAGGCTAAAGACATTAAGCCAGCAGTGATCATTGCAATAGCCGCCCCTTTAAAAGGGGTTGGTACATCGGCATTAGCTAATTTTTCTCTCATGGCTGAAAACATAATTAGCACCAAAGAAAAACCAACCGCAGCACCAAATCCATAAATAATTGATTCAAAGAAATTATGCTGTAATCTAAGATTTAATAAAGCAACACCAAGTACTGCACAATTGGTAGTAATCAAGGGGAGAAAAATACCTAATAAACGATAAAGACTACTACTCGTTTTATGAACAACCATTTCGGTAAATTGCACCACTACAGCGATAACTAAAATAAAACTTATCGTGGTTAAGTATTCAAGGTTCAAAGGAACTAAAATATAGGTGGTAACTAGATAACTCAGCAAAGAGGCTAAGGTCATTACAAAGGTCGTTGCAAATGACATACCTATGGCTGTTTCTGTACGTGAAGATACCCCCATAAAAGGGCATAAGCCAAGAAATTGCACCAGTACAAAGTTGTTTACCAGTACCGTGCCAATAAGCAGTAGAGCGTAATCAGTCATTTGCGTTATATGTCAAGATGTTAATTATTAAAAACTGCCAGTATTATCCTTTTTTTTCTTACATATAACAACACTAGTCTGAGTAGGGATATTATTTTATATTTTTTACTTTGTTAATAAACGTATTACGGGGTTGTTTTGGGCAGATTTATCTTCAAGTAATGAATAAAAACATACAAATAAATAGTACTGATATAGATATGGTGGAAGTGGGTTAACTTATTGTATTTATCGGTGATTATTATTGGCGCACCTGTGTACCTAGTTAAATTACTCTGCAAAAAATAGCCACGATTATTAAACTAATGCCAACACAGATGAAATTTTTATAGCCTATGGTTAGATAGGCGGTGCTAATTGATTGTAAAAACAGAAGTTAATTTTGGACATTAATTCGAGTATTTCAAATCACAATGTTTATTGATATTTCACTATATTGCCTATTCAAGCTTGCGCTTATGCCTTTGTCGCTATATAATTCGTGGTGCTATATTGATGCCTGTAGGCAAATTAAGCATGTAATAAGATGTCACTGAGGATTTTCCTGTTTAAACAGACATTTCTATTCTTATTACAAATACTGATAGTAAACCTAATTGGGTGATGCTACTAGTATGGGGTCAGTGAGTTAGGCCCCGGTTATGGGGCTTTTTTGTTTATGGTGTTCGATTAAAAATCATTGTAAGCAAAATATACAGCAAAAAAACGCTGGGCTACAAGCCCTTTTTTTGTACCTAAAATTTTATTGTAAAAGAAATAGTTAACTAATTTTTAGCTCTTTCTTTATCCTAACAGGAGAAAACGATTGGCTAAATTTGAACAAAAATTAACTGACATGCTTCGCCCCGCTGTGGCCGAAACAGGTAAAGAATTACTCGGTGTAGAGTATATTAGTGCGGGTAATAATTCAGTTTTACGTTTGTTTATTGACCATGAAAATGGCATTAATGTTGATGATTGCGCAGAAGTAAGTCGTCAAGTTGGCGCTATTTTAGATGTAGAAGATCCAATAAGTAGTGAATATAATTTAGAAGTTTCATCTCCAGGCGTTGATAAACCGTTATTTGAATTAGCGCATTTTCAAGCTGTGGTTGGTGAAACAGTCAATGTTAAGTTATCGATGCCATTAAACGGTCGTCGAAAATTTAAAGGCACTTTAGTTGCCATAGAAAATGACACATTAATCGTAACTGTAGATGGCATAGATTACGAACTTGTTATCAAGAATGTAGACAAAGCAAACCTTGTCGCAAAACTTTAGAAAAAGAATTAAGTAAAATATACCCGTGTTACCTCAAAATGCAGGATTCAGCTGGAATTAGAAACGTCTTTAGGCAAGGCATTGATTGAAGATAATGGTTGTTCCATTGTCTTCAATCAATAACGCAGTATAAAACGTTTCTAAACCAGCCCTGCGGGGATGTCTGAGCAAACCATGCAATTCGTTGCATCTATTTTTAAGGGAATAACCCTTAATAAAAAGATGCGCCTTGATCATGAATCACTCAGTCTTCCTGAAACTCGCATTTTGAAGTATCACGGGTATAGATATTTAAGTTTAATAGCAGTAACTATTTAGCATCTAGTTATATAACTCAATTTACAAAAAACGCGCAGACTTGACTTAAGTCAAACTGTTACTTTGATAGATAAATCGTTTTATACAACGACAAGATAAATAGTTACCTTAAAAATTAAGGCTAAAGAAACATGAGTAAAGAGATATTACTGGTTGTTGATGCTGTATCAAATGAAAAGGCATTACCACGTGAAAGTATTTTTGAAGCAATGGAAACTGCTTTAGAGACAGCGACCAAGAAAAAATATGATGGCGATATAATAGTCCGTGTTTGTATTGATCGTATCACCGGTGAGTTTGAGACTTTTCGTCGTTGGTTAATCGTTGCAGACAGCGATGAACCTATGGAAAATCCTTATGCTGAAATTAGTTTAGCGGCTGCTCAATATGAGAACCCTGAATTAAATGTAGGTGATTATTCTGAAGATCAAATTGAATCTGTGACTTTTGATCGTGTTACTACACAAACAGCGAAGCAAGTTATTGTACAGAAAATTCGTGAAGCTGAACGTGCTCTAGTCGTTGATGCATATCAAGACCAAGTGGGTGAATTAGTTACGGGTGTCGTGAAAAAATCTAGTCGTGAAAGCGTTATTTTAGATTTAGGTAATAATGCAGAAGCGATTATTTATCGTGATGACATGTTACCACGCGAAACATTTCGTCCTGGTGACAGAGTGCGTGGTTTATTATATGAAATTAAACCAGAAGCACGTGGAGCACAATTATTGGTGAGCCGTACTAAACCTGAAATGTTAATTGAGCTATTTCGTGTTGAAGTGCCAGAAATTGCCGAAGAAATGCTAGAAATTAAAGGCGCAGCTCGCGATCCTGGTTCACGCGCTAAAATTGCAGTTAAAAGTAACGATAAACGTATTGATCCTGTTGGTGCTTGTGTTGGTATGCGTGGTTCACGTGTACAAGCCGTTTCGGGTGAATTAGGCGGTGAACGTGTTGATATCGTGTTATATGACGACAACGTAGCTCAATATGTAATTAACGCTATGTCCCCTGCAGAAGTTGCTTCAATTATTGTTGATGAAGACAAAGGCACGATGGATATTGCTGTAGAAGAAGGCAACTTAGCTATGGCTATCGGTCGTAGTGGTCAGAATATTCGTTTAGCAAGTCAGTTAACTGGCTGGGAACTAAACGTAATGACTGTTGCTGACATGAAAGAAAAGCATCAAGCAGAGAATGACAAAGTATTAAATTTATTTATCGAAAAGTTAGATCTTGATGAAGATTTCGCTACATTACTATCTGATGAAGGTTTTACTTCTTTAGAAGAGATAGCATATGTACCAGCAGCAGAAATGCTCGAAATTGATGGTTTAACTGAAGAGATTGTTGAAGAGCTAAGAGAGCGAGCTAAAGACGCACTAACAACGCAAGCACTTGCTAGTGAAGAGACGCTTGAAGGTGCAGAGCCCGCTGCTGATTTATTAGCACTTGACGGTTTAGAACGTCATTTAGCATTCGTTTTAGCAAGTCGTGGTGTGATAACACTTGAAGACTTAGCTGAACAAGGCATTGATGAAATAAGCGATATTGAAGAATTAACTGAAACCAAAGCGGGCGAGCTAATTATGGCTGCACGTAACATTTGTTGGTTTAACGAAGAATAATTAACACCGGGAGAATAGTGTAAATGGCAGATATAACTGTAGCAGAGCTTGCCAACGAAATAGGTACACCGGTGGAGCGTTTAGTGAGCCAATTGGCTGACTCAGGCGTTAATAAATCGGCAACTGATGCTATTTCGCAAGACGAAAAAGAAGCGTTGTTAGGATATTTGAAAAAACAACATGGTGATAATTCATCAGCAAAGCCGAGTAAATTGACGTTAAACCGTAAAACTAAGTCAACATTGACGATGGGACACGGTAGCAAAAGTAAATCGGTTAATGTTGAAGTACGTAAAAAACGCACTTACGTGAAGCGTAGTGAGTTAGAAGAACAACAAATTGCAGAAGCAGCAGCACAAGCAGAAGCAGAAGCAACAGCAAAAGCAGATGCATTAGCACTAGTAAAAGCCGAAGCAGCAGCGAAAGAAGCTGAAAATGCTAAAGCAGTAGCCATAGCCAAAGCAGAAGTTGCTGCTGAACGTAAAGCCGCAGCTAAAATTGAAGCAGCAGAAAAAGCCAAGCAAGCAGCAGCTGAAAAGGTACCTGTTGTTAAAGTTGAAGAAACACCAGAAGCTAAAAAACTTCGCTTAGCACAAGAACAAGAAGTAGCGGCGAAGATAGAAGCAGAAGCTAAAGAAGCTGCTGAAGCTGCTAGAAAGCTAGCTGAAGAAAATGAAGCACGCTGGAAAGAACAAGAAGAAGAACGTAAAGCGAAAGAAAAAGAAGTTGTTCATGTTACTTCTTCTAAATACGCGCAAGAAGCTGAAGATAAAGTTGATGCTGCAGATGAAGGCGCAGGCCGTCGTCGCAAGAAGAAAAAAGCGGCAACAGATAAAAATGCCCGCGGCGGACGTAATGCTCGTGGCGGACGTAAGCAAACATTATCTGCACCACAAAGTTTAAAACATGGGTTTACTAAGCCAGTAGAAACTAAATTAAATGATATTCGCATTGGCGAAACTATTTCGGTTGCTGAATTAGCGAATAAAATGGCGAAGAAAGGTGCTGAAGTTGTTAAAGCCATGTTTAAATTGGGTGCTATGGCAACCATTAACCAAGTCATTGACCAAGAAACAGCGGCATTAGTTGCTGAAGAAATGGGTTTTGATGTTGTTTTAGTTAAAGAGAATGCTCTTGAAGAAGCGGTATTATCTGACCGAGCTCATACTGGTGAAGCAATAACACGTGCACCAGTTGTTACTATTATGGGTCATGTTGACCATGGTAAAACATCATTACTTGATTACATTCGTGAAGCAAAAGTAGCAGATGGTGAAGCGGGTGGTATTACACAGCATATCGGTGCTTATCATGTAGAAACCGGTCATGGCATGATTACTTTCTTAGATACTCCTGGTCATGCTGCCTTTACATCAATGCGTTCTCGTGGTGCTAAAGCAACAGATATTGTTATCATTGTTGTGGCCGCTGATGATGGTGTTATGCCGCAAACAATTGAAGCCATTCAGCATGCGAAAGCGTCTGATGCACCAATTATTATTGCTGTGAACAAGATGGATAAAGAAGGTGCTGATCCAGATCGTGTTAAAAGTGAATTATCACAACACGATGTACTTTCAGAAGAGTGGGGCGGTGACGTTCAATTCTGTCATGTATCAGCCAAAACTGGTTTAGGTATTGACGAATTACTTGATGCTATATTATTACAATCTGAAGTATTAGAACTTACCGCTGTTGTTGATAAAATGGCAAATGGTGTTGTGGTTGAATCTAAATTAGATAAAGGCCGTGGCCCAGTAGCTACCGTACTGGTACAAGAAGGTACCTTAAAGCAAGGTGATATCGTACTTTGTGGTTTAGAATATGGTCGCGTTCGAGCAATGCGTGATGAAAATGGTAAAACGATTCAATCAGCAGGTCCTTCAATTCCAGTGGAGATTCTTGGTTTAAGTGGTGTACCACAAGCCGGTGATGAAGCGACTGTTGTTAAAGATGAGAAGAAAGCACGCGAAGTTGCTTTATATCGTCAAGGTAAATTCCGTGATGTGAAACTTGCTCGTCAACAAAAAGCTAAGCTAGAAAATATGTTTGCTAGTATGGCAGAAGGCGAAATTTCAGAAGTAAATGTTGTTATTAAGTCTGATGTTCAAGGTTCACTTGAAGCCATTTCTGATTCATTATTGAAACTTTCTACTGATGAAGTGAAAGTGAAGATTGTTGGCTCAGGTGTGGGTGCAATCACTGAAACTGATGCAACTTTAGCTGCAGCGTCTAATGCAATCGTTGTTGGTTTCAATGTACGTGCTGATGCTTCTGCGCGTAAAGTGATTGAGTCTGAAAACATTGATTTACGCTATTATAGTGTTATCTACGCCTTGATTGATGAAGTTAAACAAGCAATGAGCGGTATGTTAGCACCAGAATTCAAGCAAGAAATTATTGGTCTTGCTCAAGTTCGTGATGTATTTAAATCACCTAAAATTGGCGCAATTGCTGGTTGTATGGTTACTGAAGGTATTATTAAACGTTCAGCTCCAATTCGTGTATTACGTGAAAACGTGGTTATTTACGAAGGTGAACTTGAATCATTACGTCGCTTTAAAGATGATGTACAAGAAGTTCGTAACGGTATTGAATGTGGTATCGGTGTTAAGAACTACAATGATGTACGTGTAGGCGATCAGATCGAAGTATTTGAAACAGTTGAAATTAAACGTTCGCTGTAACTTTATATTATTGCTAATTGATTAAACTACGGCGTTGGATGTACTCACTTAGTAAACTAGGCTCCGTGCATCCGCCTTGTATTTCAACCAATTAGCTTCAATCTAAAGCAACATATTTAAATATTAAAAGGGGCTTATGCCCCTTTTGTGTTAATTATTGATAAAGAAAGCTCTAATTTAGTAATTACAGCTTCTAAGGAGTATACGATGGCTAGAGAATATGCCCGTACTGATCGTGTAGGTCAGCAAATCCAAAAAGAAATCGCCATTATTTTAATGCGCGAAATTAAAGATCCGCGATTAAGTATGACGACAGTTTCTGCTGTAGAAGTAACTCGCGATTTAGCCTATGCAAAAGTATTTGTTACTTTTTATAATGATGATGCAGAAGCTATTAAAGCGTCACTTGAAGTATTAGCGGATGCTGAAGGTTATATTCGCTCATTATTAGGAAAGCGTTTACGTGCGCGTATTATGCCGCATCTACGTTTTGTTTATGATAGTTCAATGAGCGAAGGTGTGCGTATGAGTGCGCTAGTTGACCAAGCAGTTGCCAGTGATAAAAGTGATGATACGCAAGTCGATGATGAATCTAATACTGACAGTGAGCAAGGTGAGTCATAAATGGCTAAACGTAGAAAAGGTCGTGCTGTTAATGGTGTTTTGTTACTAGATAAGCCGCATGGCTTGTCATCAAATCATGCATTACAAACGGTAAAACGTATTTATTTTGCGCAAAAAGCAGGGCATACAGGGGCATTAGATCCTCTGGCAACAGGTATGTTACCCATCTGTTTAGGTGAAGGAACTAAATTCTCGCAGTACTTACTTGATACAGATAAAACTTATCAAGTCACGGCAAAACTTGGTATTCGTACGACGACAAGTGATGCCGGTGGTGAAGTTGTTAGCGAGAAAGAAGTGACTGTTTCGAATGAGCAATTAGCACAAGCACTTGATACTTTCAGAGGAACAACACAACAAGTACCGTCAATGTATTCTGCACTTAAATATCAAGGAAAACCCTTGTATAAATATGCGCGAGAAGGCATTGAAGTACTACGTGAATCACGTGATATCACTGTATTTTCTTTAGAGTTATTACGTTTTGAGCATGATGAAGTTGAATTGAATATACATGTCTCTAAAGGAACTTACATTCGTACGATTGTTGATGATTTGGGAGAACTTTTAGGATGTGGTGCGCATGTTTCTCATTTGAGACGTTTAGCTGTAGGGAGTTATCCTATTGATAAAATGATTACTTTGCCTGAGTTGGAAGCGCTATTAGAACAAGCTATTGATCAAGAAATAACACCATCTGAATTACTCGATCCACTGTTATTGCCGATGCAAAGTGCGGTAACGGGTATGCCAAAAGTATATGTTGATGACGTGTCAGCTAATTTTTTACGCCATGGTAACCCAGTACGAGCCTATAAAGCGCCGCCAGAAGGCAGCCTTCAGGTGTATATTGGTGAAGATGAACATGATGAGAATGCCGAGTTTATTGGTGTTGGTTTTATTAACGATGATGGCCAAGTAGCACCGAAACGCATTGTGGTTGCTTAGTCTTTAATCAATTAGCCCTTGTTTTGAGAAATTTGTCTTTTTCATTACGTAAGATTTACAATAAGTGCGTTGATTTTTAGTTGCATTTTAGCTGTGCCCTGATAAAATACGCGCTCTTTCGTTACCTTCGCTGAATTAGTGTTTGGCACAGGTAGACTTTTATAACTTAAACTAATGTTAAATCAATTAGTTAAGTTTACACACTAAGGATTTATAATGTCTTTAAATGCTACAGAAAAAGCAGCAATCGTTGCAGAATACGCTCAAAAAGAAGGTGATACTGGTTCACCAGAAGTACAAGTTGCTTTGTTAACTACACAAATCAACCACTTACAAGGTCACTTCAAAGAGCACATCCATGATCACCATTCACGTCGTGGTTTATTACGTATGGTTGCACAACGTCGTAAATTACTTGATTACTTAAACGGTAAAAACGTTGAACGTTATACTGCTTTGATCGGTAAATTAGGTCTACGTCGTTAATCATTTATTTACTCAAATGATATGAAAAAGGAGCCATAGGCTCCTTTTTGCTTTTATACAGTTTAATTTTCAAATTAAGCCAATCGGTATTCATATGGTATAAGTTGATCTTTTTTGTACTAATACCGTAGTAACCCCCTATTCTAACTAGCAAATACTACTCAGGGTAGTATAATGTGCTTGCTTAATAATATCGTCATACAAAGTTGGTAGTAAAAGTTGGTAGTATTTAGCCTGTAAATAATCAATCAAACTGTATAATTTTTTGTTCCACTTAACGATTAAAAACTATTGTTTTAGTGAATAAATAATTGTACAGATTGATTAATATAATTAAGTAAATATTAAGGAAACATAGTAAATGTTTAATCCAGTAACTAAGAAATTTCAATACGGTAAACATACCGTAACACTTGAAACGGGCAACATTGCTCGTCAAGCAACTGCTGCTGTTATGGCTAGCATGGACGATACTTGTGTACTCGTCTCTGTTGTTGCAAAAAAAGAAGCTAAACCTGGTCAAGATTTTTTCCCGTTAACAATAAACTATCAAGAGCGTACTTACGCTGCAGGTAAAATCCCAGGTAGTTTCTTTAAACGTGAAGGTCGTCCTTCAGAAGAAGAAACACTTATTGCGCGTTTAATTGACCGTCCACTTCGTCCATTATTCCCTGAAGGCTTCACTAACGAAGTGCAAATAATTATCACGGTTGTTTCAGTTAATCCAGAAATCGCCCCTGATATTATTTCATTGATTGGTGCTTCTGCAGCACTTGCTATTGCTGGTGTTCCATTTAGTGGTCCAGTAGGTGCAGCACGTGTTGGTTATACTGAAGGTCAATACATTCTTAACCCACTTCAATCTGAATTACCAGCAAGTCAATTAGACTTAGTTGTTTCAGGTACAGACTCTGCCGTATTAATGGTTGAATCAGAAGCTGACGTATTATCTGAAGAAGTAATGCTTGGTGCTGTAGTTTACGGACACGAGCAAATGCAAGTTGCTGTTTCAGCGATTAAAGAATTGAAAGCTGAAGTAAACACGCCTTCATGGAATTGGGAAGCACCAGTTAAAAACGCTGAACTACTTGCTAAAATTGCTGAGCTTTCTGAAGGTCAAGTGAACGAAGCTTATCAAATCACTGAAAAAGCAGTTCGTTACGAGAAAATTAAAGAAATTCGCAATGGTGTTATTGAAACATTATTGGCTGCTGATGCAGATCTTGATGTTCAAGATGCTAAAGATTTATTCCATGATTTAGAAAAAACAGTCGTACGTGGTCGCATTACTGATGGCAACCCTCGTATTGATGGTCGTGATCCTGAATCAATCCGTGCGTTAGACGTGATGACTGGCGTGTTACCAAGAACTCATGGTTCTGCCGTATTTACACGTGGTGAGACTCAAGCATTAGTTACTGCTACGCTTGGAACCCAACGTGATGCACAACGTATTGACAGTATTTTAGGTGAGAAAACTGATGCATTTATGCTTCATTATAACTTCCCTCCATACAGTGTTGGCGAAACTGGTTTTGTTGGTTCTCCTAAGCGTCGCGAAATTGGTCATGGTCGTTTAGCAAAACGCGGTATGTTAGCTGTTATGCCTACTGTTGAAGAATTTCCGTACGCTGTACGTGTTGTTTCTGAAATTACTGAATCGAATGGTTCATCTTCAATGGCTTCGGTTTGTGGTACTTCACTTGCTCTTATGGATGCGGGTGTACCAATTAAAGCGTCTGTTGCTGGTATTGCAATGGGTCTTGTTAAAGAAGGCGAAAAATTCGTTGTTCTTTCTGA
>DPHE01000030.1:33790-35564 GCA_003521815.1 Colwellia sp. | reverse complement strand
TTAGGTGATATGGACTTTAAAGTAGCGGGAACTACGGGTGGTATTACTGCACTACAAATGGATATCAAAATTGAAGGTATCACACAAGAAATCATGCAAATTGCTTTAAACCAAGCAAAAGCAGCGCGTACCCACATTTTATCTGTAATGGATGAAGCAATTGCAGGTCACAGAAATGAAATTTCTGAATTTGCACCGCGTATTCATACCCTGAAAGTTAGCCAAGATAAGATTCGTGACATTATTGGTAAAGGCGGCGCAACTATTCGTCAACTTACTGAAGAAACAGGTACTACGATTGAAATTGATGATGACGGCACTGTTAAAATTGCTGCAACATCAGGTGAACAAGCAGAAGATGCTATTAATCGTATTAAAGCATTAACCGCTGAAATTGAAGTAGGTACGCTTTACACAGGTAAAGTTGTTCGTATCGTTGATTTCGGTGCATTTGTTAATGTATTACCAGGTAAAGATGGTTTAGTACATATTTCACAAATTTCTGAAGAGCGCGTTAACAACGTAAGTGATGTGCTTAAAGAAGGTCAAGACGTGAAAGTTAAAGTACTAGAAGTTGATCGTCAGGGTCGTGTTCGCTTAAGTATTAAAGAAGCACTTGAAAAGCCTGCCGCTGAAACACCAGCAGCTGAGTAATAGTATTTATACTAGCGACTAAACTAATTGACAATTTAGTCTAATAAAAAAGGAGCCTCACGGCTCCTTTTTTGCTGTTAATCAAGTACACTTAAAAATACGAAAATTGCAAATGAATATTTTTTAAGGTGTTTTAGTGAAATTACTTTATAAACCATTAATACTGGCTATTCTCTTTAGTATTACTATACTTACACAGGGTTGTGTATCGCTTAATAAGTCCTCTTCTAGCGAAAGAACGGTGGCATTAAGTCAATTAATTATTGCCGAGCCTTTAGCGATAAATTTTAAAAGCGAAATGGCTATAGCACGCTTGTCGGATGTTATTAACCGTGTAAAAATTACCGATGAGCAAAAAGCACAACTTTATTATGATCGCGGTGTATTATATGACAGCGTTGGTTTGCGCACGTTGGCACATCTTGATTTTTCTCATGCCTTACAACTGAAACCAACATTAACTGATGCCTATAACTTTTTAGGTATACACTTAACGCAATTAAAAGAATTCTCCCAAGCCTATGAGAAATTTGATGCTGTTTTAGAGTTGTCGCCTGAGCATGAGTATGCCGAATTAAATCGAGGTATTGCACTTTATTACGGTGATCGACCTGAATTAGCCGCGCAAGATTTCACAAATTTTCATAATAAACAAGCCGACGACCCCTATCGTCTCCTATGGCTTTATTTAGCCGAGTACAACATTACCCCTTTGCTAGCTAAGCAAAACCTAAAGAAAAAAGCTGAATATGTTGATGATAGCATTTGGGCTAAACAGATTATTTACTTATTTTTAGGTGATATTACCCAAAAAGAATTTGTAAGTGAATTAACAGTGGATATTACCTCTAATAAAGCGTTAACAGATAGGTTATGTGAAGCTTATTTTTATTTAGGTAAATATAATCAAAATCAGAAAAATTTTGGCATTGCGGTAAATTTATTTAAACTATCATTAAGTACCAATGTGTATGAATTTGTCGAACATAGATACGCGAGATTGGAGCTAGATTTAATGCGAACTAAAAAAGCGAATAGTATTAAACAACAAGATCCGTGATATCTTCTTTATATGATTCAAAAGTGGCTAGTCACGATGAGCTCGTTGATAACCCTGTTA
>DPHE01000030.1:28528-33614 GCA_003521815.1 Colwellia sp. | reverse complement strand
TCAACGAGCTCATTTTTTTTACCTGGCCTTTTAACGCGAGTTATCGAATAAGGTGATCACACCACTAGGCAGTTCAATTTCGCACTAGCACAAGGAAATGGAGCTGTTTTATTTATTGGCTGAGTTTTATTTGAATAATGAATATTTAGATGAAAGGTTTATTTCTCAATCAGAGAAAGCTATATTTTGGTATCAGCAAGCAATCAGACTTAATTACCCCAACGCATCAATCGCTCTAGCTAACTTGTATTTTCATCAAGGTAATATACTTGCGGCACAAAACCTGCCTGCTAAATCGCCAATGATGGAGTTGCTCTGGACGCAGTTATATTAACGATAAAAATGGCTATTAGCATCAGAAATATTTAATTAGCAAACTCATCGCCGATTAAATCTTTATCGTTTTTACAAACTGATGAAAAGGAATGTTTATTACTTAATGCAATTAAAAAATATCAAGTATTGTCCTTAGCAGATTATATTAATAGTGATAATAACGCTGTAACTTGTCCTAACAGTATACAATTTTTCGCTACTAATTTAAGGCAATTAGCCCACGTTGAGCGACTAGTTAATCACTTTAGAAATAATAAATTGAATGATTTAGTGTGTTTTTCGCCTGTACGCTATTTACCTTTGTCTACCTTGTCGTGTTAATAAAACTATAAAAAAAGATCACTTGCGGTGAAGTAAAATTCCATAAAGTGGCTGATTCAGTCTCTACTCGTTATATTGCCATTATGATACCTGAAGGCGAAGCCAATGTTAATTTTGGAATACTCTATTTTGATGCACAAGAAAGTATTGATGTTGTTGAGATGAGGTAAGCCATTTATTAGGATTTGTTGATGAATATCCTTTAGTGAAGGCATGTTAAATCTCGAGCTAGTCAACAGCAGGTTTAAGCACAAAACATTGCTGTATTGCAAAATAGTTATCAGGGTGAACGAAAGGTTATTAGAGAAAAGGTATTAAGGCAGCCCATTTTACATCTAAAAAATGCACGTTCACAAAAAAATGAATACTGGGAATTAGGGACACCTGAGCAATGTGAGTAGGAAGTTGGTGTATTTAGATCAGAAACTTGTGATAAGAATTCTGCTAAACAACAGCGTATCTTCAATGCTTTTAAGGCAATATCGGCTCGAACTAAATTGCCATATGAGGGGCTCAATTTCCCTCAGCAATACATCTCATTATTACATGAGAATTCCGAGCCGTTCTTAATGCCTAGTTTCCATTACAATATTGCTTTGGCTTATTATTAAATAAATAATATAGAGCAGGCAAGTTATTGGCTAGAAAAAGTGGTTGGTTGGGAGAGTGACAGTAGAAGGCGGGAAAAATAGGGCAAGGTGATTTTTAATGATTTCATTCATCAGTTGCCACCCTCTTGGTGTTTTACTTATATGAATGAAATAATGATTATTTATTAACGATTAGTGCTACTTCTAGTAATATAGACTGAGCTTCTAATGTCGGTTTTGTTTGATTGAAGTCTTTAGTTAACTTATCTTCTACACCATCGTATATGGGTAATGTCACTTCTATACATTGCTTTATTTTAGCCGTCGGCCACATAGTGTGGTTTGTTAGATATTTATCGGATTCAGACGATTTTAATAAGTAATTGTTATCCATCACTCTTTTTTTATTAGGTTTATTATTTTTACTAAACCATGAATATAGTGCCATAATACATCCTAAATAATCCCTTATATGTCTTAACTATAGAGCATGATCGAGTAATAACCTATGAATAACTTAGATAGAATAGGGTATAATTATTATCAAATTATTATGCCTTTGTTTTTATAATATAAATTCCCAAATGAAAAGTTTTAAACCTGAAATATTTCGTCAACATTTTCCTTTAGTTGTTAACAATGAGGGGACTACTTTGCCTGTTAATGGCATATCCCAAATTGGATCTTCTCCACTATTAGTTTATTTTGATAATGGTGCAACGACACAAAAACCACATTGCGTTATTGATAGTTACCACACTTTTTATCAAACGGATAATGCCAACGTGCATCGAGCATCTCATGCGTTAAGCGCAAGAGCGACAACGGCTTTTGAGCATGCAAGAAATACCGTTAAAACTTTTATTAATGCTAAAAGTAATAAAGAAATAATATGGACTAAAGGAACAACCGAAGGTATTAATTTAATTGCGATGACTCTTGGTCGAAAGATATTAAAACGAGGGGATGAAATTTTATTAGCAACAAGTGAACATCACGCTAATATTGTGCCTTGGCAATTGATAGCAGAACAAACAGGCGCTGTTATAAAAGCGGTAGCGCTTGATGCCATGGGTTGTGTTAACATAGCTGATTTTGAGCAAAACCTAAATAGTAAAACGAAACTTTTTTGTTGTGCTCACCTTTCTAATGTTATCGCCAAAATAAATCCAGTAAGCGACCTTATCAAAAAAGCAAAGTCAGTGGGTGCTATTACGGTTATTGATGGTGCACAGGCGGTTGCTCATTTTCCGATAGATGTACAAGTACTTGATTGTGATTTTTATGTTTTTTCAGCCCATAAAATGTATGGGCCTACAGGTGTAGGAATACTTTATGGTAAACAAGCATTACTTGAAAAAATGCCTCCCTACCAAGGGGGAGGAGAGATGATTAAACAGGTAAGCTTTAATGCGCCTACGACGTTTAACACTTTACCTTTTAAATTTGAAGCGGGAACTCCAAACATTGCTGGTGTCATTGCTTTTAGTAAAGCAATTGAATTTATCAGTGGATATGACGCTAAAGAAATTTATGATTATGAAAAGAAGCTCACGAGCTATTGTTTCCAAGCATTGCAAAATTTGTCAGTGCCTTCAAAAAGTGTGGTTAAATTTATTGTGAAAGGGTTGCCAGATATTCCTGTTATTTCTTTTACCTTAAATGATCATCATAATCATGATATTGCCATGGCACTAGATAGTTATGGTATTGCCATTCGAAGTGGTCACCATTGTGCCATGCCATTAATGGAATATTTGAATATCTCTGGTTGCTTGAGAATATCGTTAGCTGCTTATAATACCTTTGAAGAAATTGATTATTTTATTGATTGTTTGAAAAAGATATTAACGCAAGCAAGTGAAATATCATTGTCATCTCCTGACGGTAAAGGTAGTCATGTTAAGAATGAAAAAAGTGAACAAGCAAGCTCTGTAATCATTGCTCAGTTTGCTGCTATTAAAAGTTGGGATTCTCGTCATCGGGAAATAATGTTGTTGGGGAAACAACTTAACCGTTTAGATAAAAACGCTAGAAGTGAACAAACGTTGATCAGTGGTTGTGAAAGTTTAGCCTGGTTAATTACGGAAAAAGATGAACATGATATTTTTCATTTTCAAGCAGATAGTGATGCTAAAATTATTCGGGGTCTACTGGTGATTGTACTTGCGGCCTTTAATGATAAAACAGTAGAACAAATTCAGGCCTTTGACATTGAAAGCTATTTTAAAACCTTAGGACTGATGCAACACTTAAGCCCTTCCCGAGGGAATGGTATTTTGGCCATTGTAAATAAAATAAAAATGTCAGTCACAGTGGTGAGTAAATAGTTTCGAAGTGAAAGAGTCAACGTTTCCGCTACTTGTCACAGTTAACTCGCTACTTTTTTAACAGTTTATCAATAGCTCTTCCAACAGCAAAAAATGCAAAAGTGGCTGTTACATGGGTAGTAGCGCCAAATCCACCACGACAATCTAAGCGCATTGCACTATTATTCCCATCGGTTGTATCAGGTTTAGCTAAACAAACGCCACCTAAGTCATTTGGGTATCGTAATTGCTCTGTAGAAAATACGGCATCAATTGAAAACTTTCGTTTACTTGCTTTAATGATATCAGCTCGAGGAAAGTTAAATTCACGTCTTAATTGATTCTTTACTTTAGCTAATAGTGGATCTTGATACGTTTTACTTAAATCAGAAATGGTTATTTTTGAAGGGTCAACTTGTCCTCCAGCACCACCGATAGTAATTATTGGCATTTTGTTGCGCTTACAATAAGCAATTAAACGTGTTTTTATATCAACAGAGTCGATTGCGTCAATCACATAATCGTATTGAGTTGCCATTAATTCATTTAAGTTTTCAATCGTCACAAAATCTTCTATCGTGTGCACTTGGCAGTCTGGATTGATTTGCTTGATACGCTCGCTCATTATGTCTACTTTACTTTCACCTACGGTGTTAGTTAACGCATGAATTTGACGATTAATATTCGTTACACAAATATCATCAAGATCAATCAATGTAATATGACCCACACCGTTTCGAGCTAATGCTTCTGCCACCCATGAACCTACACCACCTATGCCAATTACACAAAAGTGCGCTTGCTGTAATATGGTTGCCCCGTGTTTACCGTACAAGCGAGCAATACCGCCAAATCTTAAAGAATAGTCTGTCATGTTAATCATTGTGAATAAAAATCAAAAGCATTATACCTAGTTCAACTGAGCCAATAAATACTCTTTACTGATTAACTGAAACAGTTATGGTATAAAAATGTATTTGAAAAGCATTTCTTTGGGCTGTCGGTAATATAGAGAAGTGTGTTTTGATTACTAGAGTTAACTATAGATAGCTTTTTTAATATTTATTGACTTAACTACTCAGAGAGTAAATAGAGGAAGTTGACTTAAATAGTCTTACCTTTATGATAAAAAATCACGTATATATATTTCTTTTGTGAATAATAGTTATTATTTTTAGAGGTGATAAAGCCTAGTTATTTTCACAGTGAAAACTTGATTGCTGATTAATAAATACACAATTATTTAGTGTGTTAGATAATTTAGTGAGTAAAAAATGAATAACTTGATAGTTGTAGGTGGTTTATTAAACTTTTAACCGGTCAATGACCTATATACTAAGGATAAAAGCGTTGATTAAGTAGAGTGTTTTATGAGCACTAATGCCGTATATATATTTCTTTAATGAATAATAGTTATTGCTATAAAAAATAAAAATTAGGGTGATTTATAGCTAATACCGTCTTTATTGTTAGGTAAATGTTCTGTTATTTTTGTTCTAGTTAAGAACATATTCAGCTTTCACTAAAAAA
>DPHE01000030.1:23059-28352 GCA_003521815.1 Colwellia sp. | reverse complement strand
AAAAAAGGTAGCAAATGCTACCTTTTTTTGAATCGTTACTTAGAAACCAATTTAAATAACGCTTATTTTGTATAATTATCTATCAGATAAAGGGGCAAATGTTCGGTTTAATTCGCCAGTATACTTTTGACGAGGACGACCAATTTTTTGTCCTTCTTGAGTTAGCATCTCATCCCAATGAGAAATCCAACCAACCGTTCTAGATAGAGCAAAAATCACGGTGAACATACTTGATGGAATACCAATAGCTTTTAAAATGATACCTGAGTAGAAATCTACATTAGGGTAAAGTTTTTTCTCTACAAAGTACTGGTCTTCTAAAGCAACTTTTTCTAATGCCATTGCTACGTCAAGTAGTGGATCTTGAATACCAAGTTCTGTAAGAACCTGATGACACGTTTCACGCATTACCGTGGCACGTGGATCGAAGTTCTTATAAACACGATGGCCAAAGCCCATTAGACGGAATGAATCATTTTTATCTTTGGCTCTTAGTACAAATTCGTCAACACGGTCTAGCGTACCAATTTCTTCAAGCATTGTTAGACAAGCTTCGTTGGCACCACCATGTGCCGGGCCCCATAAAGAAGCAATACCCGCAGCAATACATGCATAAGGATTAGCACCTGAAGAGCCTGCTAGGCGTACTGTTGAGGTAGAAGCATTTTGCTCATGATCTGCATGAAGAGTGAAGATTTTATCCATAGCACTAGCGATAATCGGACTAACTTTGTATTCTTCAGTTGGTACAGAAAACATCATATGTAAGAAGTTTTCAGCATACGAAAGATCATTACGAGGATAAACAAAAGGTTGTCCTACGCTGTACTTATATGCCATTGCTGCAATAGTTGGCATTTTAGCAATTAAACGATGAGCTGTACGTTTACGTTGTGCAGGATCGTTACAATCTAAATCACTGTGATAGAAAGAAGATAATGCGCCTGTAACACCGCATAGCATAGCCATTGGATGAGCATCAGGTAAGAAGCCATGAAAGAAGTGAACTAGCTTTTCATGAACCATCGTATGATTAGTTATAATGTTTTTAAATTCATCATATTGAGCTTTTGACGGTGCGTCGCCATTAAGTAATAAGTAGCAAACCTCTAAATAATCAGCATTATTTGCCAAATCAGCTATGGCGTAGCCACGGTGTTGTAATATACCTTTACCACCATCAATATAGGTGATTGCAGACTCACAAGAAGCCGTAGCTAAATAGCCTGGGTCGTAAGTGAAGTAGCCATGGCTACCTAATGTTCTAATATCAATTACGTCGGTACCCGCAGTACCTTTTAGAACAGGAAGTTCGGTAACTTCTTTACCGTCAATGCTTAGAGAGGCTATAGAATCAGCCATATGTTTTATCCCCTATCAATTTTAATTTGCAATTATTTTTAGACAAACTGACTCACTCAGTACTTCATTAATATATTAAGTAACTAGTACTAAATTCAAAAAGAGTGAAATAGATCAGTTTTCAAATGTCGCTTGGGTAAATCAAACTGGCAACAGTCTACCTTAATTATTAATTAAAATGTAATAGCCGTTAGACTAAAGTTTGATGATATTAACTAAATTAACTAAAAAAAGTAACGAGAATTTCTTTCTTGTTTAGAAGAAAATTGAATTTATTCCCAATCAACTATATAATCTAGCCGTTTTGTAATTCGTTTTTGTTACTTTGCCAATAATAAACAGACTGTCTGTTTATTATTTAACAGATAGTGATTTTGTTCTTGAAAATTACTCTCTTATACCAAAGTCTTGATGGAATTACTTAATTAAGTTCGCTATTATTATGCGACTTCGGTGAACTGAGAAATAGCTAATAAGCTATTTAACAAAAGCCAGTTACCGTACATTTCGGGAATGACTTATTTAGTAATCTCTTTAATATTTAGCTTTTTTATGTGTAAATTTATATATAAAACCTAGGTAAGTATTGAATTCTAAAAGGTAATTCATGAGTAACAATGATAAAGTTGAAGGCTTTTTAGCTATTTAGGCAACAATTGTGAAAAAACAACGTCCTGTAAACATAGATCTAACTACAATTAAGATGCATCCGGCAGCTAATGCCTCCATACTTCACCGTGTTTCCGGTGTAATTATGGTATTTGCTATTGGCATCTTATTATTGACCCTTTCTACCTCTCTTTCTTCTGCTGAAGGATTTGCCCAAATTCAAGGTTACCTTGATGGGTTTTTCTTTACGTTTATTATTTTCGGCTGTCTTTCTGCGCTGACTTATCATGTATTAGCAGGTGTTCGTCACTTGTGTATGGATTTAGGTTATTTTGAAGAGTTAGACACGGGTAATGCTAGTGCCAAAGCAATAATCGCTATTTGGTTAGTAGTATCTCTAATAATAGGAGTTTGGTTATGGTAAACGTCGTCGCATCAGTAGGCCGTAATGGTGTACATGATTTTATTCTTCTAAGAGCTAGTGCAATTATACTTGTACTATACACCTTGATTCTTGCTGTATTTTTCATCGTAACACCACCTGTTACTTATGAAATATGGCATGGTTTCTTTGCTGCTATGAGTATGAAAGTTGCCACCATGTTAGCGCTAGTTGCATTACTTGTGCATGCTAAAATTGGTGTTTGGCAAGTATTGTCAGATTACATTAAACCAGCATTCTTACGCGGTTCATTGCAATTTGTCTTTTCAGTTCTGTTATTAGCTTACGTAGTATTTGGCTTTTCAATTGTGTGGGGTGTATAAGTGAGCGTTCCAATTCGTGAATTTGACGCCATAGTTATTGGCGCAGGCGGCGCAGGTATGCGCGCTGCATTAGCAATTACAGAGTCAGGCAAGTCTTGTGCTCTTATCTCAAAAGTTTTTCCAACTCGTTCTCATACAGTATCTGCCCAAGGCGGTATTACTGTAGCATTGGGCAATGCCCATGAAGATCATTGGGAACAGCATATGTACGATACAGTTAAAGGTTCTGATTATATCGGTGACCAAGACGCTATCGAATATATGTGTAAAACAGGTCCAGAATCCATTATCGAACTTGAGAAAATGGGTTTACCTTTTTCTCGTACGGAAGAAGGTAAAATTTACCAACGTCCATTCGGTGGTCAATCTAAAAATTTTGGTGGCGAACAAGCAGCTCGTACAGCAGCTGCAGCTGACCGTACAGGTCATGCATTACTTCATTGTTTATACCAACAAAACGTTAAAAATAAAACTAATGTCTACTCTGAATGGTATGCACTAGATTTAGTTAAAAACGCTGACGGTGCAGTAGTGGGTACTACCGCTATCTGCATCGAAACAGGTGAAATTGTTTACTTTAAAGCGCGTGCAACTGTTTTAGCTACAGGTGGTGCTGGTCGTATTTTCGCTTCTACCACTAACGCTCACATTAACACCGGTGACGGTGTTGGTATGTCACTTCGTGCTGGCATTCAAATGCAAGACATGGAAATGTGGCAGTTCCATCCAACAGGTATAGCCGGTGCGGGTACATTAGTTACTGAAGGTTGTCGTGGAGAAGGTGGTTACCTTCTTAACAAAGACGGCGAACGCTTTATGGAACGCTATGCTCCGAATGCTAAAGATTTAGCAGGTCGTGATGTTGTTGCTCGCTCAATGATGACTGAAATACGTGAAGGTCGCGGCTGTGACCATCCAACATATGGTCCACATATTAAACTTAAGCTTGATCATTTAGGTCGTGAAACGTTATACAAACGTTTACCTGGTGTATGTGAACTATCAAAAACATTTGCACACGTAGATCCTGCTGATGAGCCTATTCCGGTGATTCCAACATGTCATTACCAAATGGGTGGTGTTCCTTGTAATGTGAATGGCCAAGCAATTAATTTTGACCCAGCTACTGGTAAAGAAACTATTGTTGAAGGTTTATTCGCTGTTGGTGAAATTGCATGTGTATCAGTACATGGTGCAAACCGCTTAGGTGGTAACTCGTTACTTGATTTAGTTGTATTTGGTCGTGCCGCGGGTAACTTCTTAGGTACATACTTAAATGATACACAATTTGGTAAAGAAGCTTCAGAGTCTGATTTAGAAGCGTCATTAGCACGTGTTAATCGTTGGGAAACGTCTACATCAGGTGAAGATCCTGTTCAAATTCGTAAAGATCTTCAGAAATGTATGCAGTTTAACTTCTCTGTTTTCCGTGAAGGTGAAGCTATGGCGCAGGGAATGAAAGAACTAACAGAAATTCGTGAACGCTTACAAACTGCTCATTTAAGTGATAAATCTTCAGACTTTAATACTCAACGTATTGAATGTTTAGAGCTAGACAACTTGATGGAAACAGCCTTTAGTACAGCTAAAGCAGCTAACTTTAGAACGGAATCTCGTGGTGCACATGCACGTGAAGATTTCCAAGATAGAGATGATGCAAACTGGTTATGTCACTCAATTTACACCCCTGAGACAGAAGATATGTCTAAGCGTGATGTTAATATGAAACCCGTTCACCGCGAAGCTTTCCCACCTAAAGCACGTGTTTACTAAGGAGTAATTTGATGAAACAGATATTTTCAATATACAGATATAACCCTGATGTAGACAATGCACCATTCATGAAGGACTACGAGTTAGAAATTCCTGATGGTTCAGACATGATGGTATTAGATGCGTTAATATTGCTTAAAGAGCAAGATTCTACATTATCATTCCGCCGCTCATGCCGTGAAGGTGTTTGTGGTAGTGATGGATTAAACATGAATGGTAAAAATGGTTTAGCGTGTATTACACCTTTATCAGAAATACCAGCAGAAAAAATCGTATTGAGACCATTACCTGGCTTACCTGTTGTTCGTGATTTGATTATTGATATGACTCAATTTTATCAGCAATATGAAAAAATCAAACCATACTTGATCAATGATTCTCAACAGCCTGCGCGTGAAAACATACAAACTATTGAAGAACGTGACAAATTAGACGGTCTTTATGAATGTATTTTATGTGCTTGTTGTTCAACGTCTTGTCCGTCATTCTGGTGGAACCCTGATAAATTTATAGGGCCTGCAGGTTTATTACATGCTTATCGTTTCTTAATTGATAGCCGTGATACTGCAACAGAAGAGCGTTTAGATGGTTTACAAGATGCTTACAGTGTATTTCGTTGTCATGGCATTATGAACTGTGTTGATGTTTGTCCTAAAGGATTAAACCCAACGAAGGCCATTGGCCATATTAAATCTATGTTATTAAGCCGAGCAGTTTAACTGTTTGAAATACTAGCATAGTGGTAATACCTAGGCTAAATGTTTAGGTATTACCAATACCAATA
>DPHE01000030.1:15638-22901 GCA_003521815.1 Colwellia sp. | reverse complement strand
TACCAATACCAATATTAATATTAGCGTGTGTTCTAACAAAATATGCTGCTATTCTTAATACGAAGTGTAAATACAGGGTAATTATTTTATCACAGATAGTTTGTTTAACTTCAAGGCGAAAGCACGGATTTGACGTTAGTCAATGAGTGTTTTTTTCGGAGATGTTGTGCAATCTGACACAGAGAAAATGATTATATTATTTTAGTTGCTTTACCTCAGCAAAGGAACAAAGTAATGTCAGAAGGTGTAATGAAGGCTTGGCTAGAGTCTTCCCACTTAAACGGTGGCAACATCGTTTATATTGAAGAATTGTACGAATCTTACCTAGATAATTCAGCCTCTGTATCTGCAGAATGGCAAGAAATCTTTTCAGAGCTTCCTAAAGTTGAAGGTAGTGAGGTGGAATATCGCCACAGCACTATACGTGATGAATTTAAAGTTTTAGCTAAACAACAGAAAAAACAAGTTGTTACAAGTGGCGGAGACGCCAAACAAGTTAAAGTTTTACAGCTTATTAATGCCTTTAGGGTGCGCGGCCATCAAAATGCTAATTTAGATCCATTAGGTTTATGGCAACGTGATAAAGTGCGTGATTTGCAATTATCTCATCATGACTTATCAGAAAATGATTTCGATAAAGATTATAATGTTGGCTCGTTAGATGTGGGTCAAGATTCGATGAAATTAGGTGAGTTATACAAAACACTTAAGAAAACTTATTGTAGTTCTCTGGGTGCTGAGTATATGCACATCACTTCAACCGATGAAAAACGTTGGTTACAAAATCGCATAGAGTCTATTCAGTCTCAATTAAGTTTATCTGTTGATGAAAAAACTGAAATACTTAAAGGCTTAATTGCAGCCGATGGTTTAGAAAAGTACCTAGGAGCTAAATTCCCTGGCGCAAAACGCTTTTCATTAGAAGGCGGCGATGCATTAGTTCCTATGCTTAAAGAGCTAATCACTCGTGCGGGAGCAGCAGGCACTAAAGAAGTCGTTATGGGCATGGCTCATCGTGGCCGTTTAAATGTTCTAGTTAATGTTATGGGTAAAAATCCGTCAAAATTATTTGATGAATTTGCCGGTAAACATGATGAAATCTTAAGCTCTGGTGATGTTAAATATCATCAAGGTTACTCTTCTGATTTTGTTACTCCTGGCGGTAATGTTCATTTAGCTTTGGCATTTAACCCTTCGCATTTAGAAATTGTTAACCCAGTTGTTATCGGCTCAGTACGAGCGCGTCAAGATAGACGTAATGGTAATCAAGGTGATTTAGTTCTGCCTATTACTATTCATGGTGATTCGGCAATTGCTGGTCAAGGTGTAGTACAAGAAACGTTCAATATGTCACAAGCGCGTGCTTTCCAAGTGGGCGGCACAGTGCGTATTGTGATTAACAACCAAGTTGGCTTTACTACCTCTAAATCGGAAGATACTCGCAGTGGGGAATATTGTACTGAAATAGCTAAAATGGTACAGGCACCTATTTTACATGTGAATGGTGATGATCCAGAAGCAGTTATTTTGGCAACACAAATAGCTCTTGATTATCGCAACGAATTTAAACGCGATGTCGTTATCGATTTAGTTTGTTATCGTCGTCATGGACATAATGAAGCTGATGAACCAAGTGCTACACAGCCATTAATGTATAAAGTAGTTAAAAAACATTCAACACCACGTCAATTATATGCAGATAAATTAATTGCAGAAGGAAGCTTGAGTAAAGCTAATATTGACGAGCTTACTTCTTATTATCGTAAACTACTTGATGAAGGCCAATGTACCGTTGAACAATGGCGTCCAATGACAGAACACTCTGTCGACTGGTCTCCTTATCTTGGTCACGATTGGGATGATGATTACGATAAAGAAATCAGCGTTGATAAGCTTAAAGAATTAGCAGTAAAAGTATCAACATATCCTGAAAGCCATCCTGTACATGCCCGTGTCAAGAAGATCTATGATGATCGTCTTAAAATGGCATCAGGTGAGAAACTACTCGATTGGGGTATGGCAGAAAATTTAGCTTACGCTTCAATTGTTGACCGTGGTGAACGTGTACGTATTACGGGACAAGATTCCGGTCGTGGTACTTTCTTCCATCGTCATGCAGTATTACATAACCAAAATGACGGCAGTACTTACCTTCCATTGCAAAATGTCTCTAAAGAGCAAGGACCTTTTGATGTACATGATTCAGTATTATCGGAAGTATCAGTATTAGCGTTTGAATATGGTTATACCACGGCAGAGCCGGCAGGCTTAACTATTTGGGAAGCACAATTTGGTGATTTTGCTAACTGTGCACAAGTGGTTTTCGATCAATTCATTAGTTCGGGTGAGCAAAAGTGGGGTCGTTTATGTGGCCTAACTATGCTGTTACCTCATGGTTACGAAGGTCAAGGACCTGAACATTCTTCAGGTCGTTTAGAACGCTTCTTACAACTGTGTGCAGATCACAACATGCAAGTATGTGTGCCATCAACACCAGCACAAGTATTTAACATGTTACGTCGTCAAGTGGTACGTCCTATGCGCCGTCCACTAGTCGTCATGTCACCTAAATCATTATTACGCCACCCATTAGCGGTATCTTCTTTAGAAGAGCTGTCATCAGGTGTGTTTAAAAATGTAATTGGTGAAATTGATGAGTTAGATCATAGCGCTGTTGAGCGTGTAGTATTTTGTAGTGGTAAGGTTTATTACGAATTACTCGAACAACGTCGTAAAAATGAACTTAATAATATTGCCATTATTCGTATTGAGCAGTTATACCCATTCCCAGATAAAGAACTTCAAGATGCCATTAAACAGTATCAACATGTGAAGCAATTTGTTTGGTGTCAGGAAGAGCCGCAAAACCAAGGTGCATGGTATTGTTCTCAACATCACTTTAGAAATGCTATCCCTGAGGGTACTCATTTGACTTATGCTGGCCGAAACGCCTCAGCAGCTCCTGCTGTTGGTTATATGTCAGTTCATGTGAAAGAACAACAAGCGCTTGTCACTCAAGCGTTAACTTTAGATTAACTATTGAGTGCATTAGCTTCTTACTCACGTATCATAAAAAGGCAAGTAAGAAGCAAAGTGCAAAAGTTTGTAAGGAATAAAATAAAATGACAACAGAAATCAAAGTTCCGGTATTACCTGAATCCGTTGCCGATGCAACAGTAGCTACTTGGCATGTACAAGTAGGCGAAAAATTTAGTCGCGATCAAGTATTAGTGGATATTGAAACAGATAAAGTAGTTCTAGAAGTTCCAGCAACTTCTGATGGCGTATTAACTGATATCAGTCAAGCTGAAGGCGCTACTGTATTAGGTGACCAAGTTATTGGTACGTTTGGCGCGGCTGATGCTGCGGCAGAGGCTCCTAAAGTGGCAGCTGCGGCTGCTAGTACTGGCGGTAGTGCAGTTAAAGTTATCGATATTATCGTGCCTGTGTTACCAGAGTCTGTTGCCGATGCAACGGTTGCTTCATGGCATGTAGCTGAAGGTGATACAGTATCAGTTGATCAAAATTTAGTTGATATTGAAACGGATAAAGTAGTATTAGAAGTGGTTGCACAAGACAACGGCGTGATTGGTAAAATTATACACGTTGAAGGTGATACTGTTTTAGGCTCACAAAAAATTGGTGAACTAAATGCAGGCGCATCAGCTAGTACAACTGCTACAGCAACCTCTGAAGAAGCGTTAAGCTCTGATGAACTAGCTAGCCCATCAGTTCGTCGTTTGATGACTGAGAAAGGTTTATCTGCAGGCGATGTTAAAGGCTCAGGTAAAGGTGGACGTATTTCTAAAGAAGATGTTGAAGCGGCTGTTGCTTCTAAATCAGCACCTGCAGCACCTGCAGCACCAGCGAAAGCTGCGACGCCAGCAGTGCAAGATTTAGGTGAGCGTACACAAAAACGTGTTCCTATGACACGTTTACGTAAAACAATTGCAACCCGTTTATTAGAAGCGAAAAATTCAACGGCAATGTTAACGACTTTTAACGAAGTAAACATGAAGCCAATTATGGATCTTCGTAAACAATATAAAGATGTGTTTGAAAAAACTCATGATACACGTTTAGGTTTCATGTCTTTCTACGTGAAAGCAGTAACTGAAGCACTTAAACGTTACCCTGCTGTCAATGCATCAATTGACGGTGATGATATTGTTTATCATAACTTCTTCGATATTTCTATTGCGGTATCTACGCCACGTGGCTTAGTAACCCCAGTATTACGAGATTCTGATCAGTTAAGTATGGCTGGCATCGAAAATGGTATTCGTGATTTAGCCATCAAAGGTCGTGACGGTAAATTGTCAATGGCTGATATGACGGGTGGTAACTTTACTATTACTAACGGCGGTGTATTTGGTTCATTACTATCAACACCAATCTTGAACTTGCCACAAGCGGCAATTCTAGGTATGCACAAAATACAAGACCGTCCAATGGCTGTTGACGGTAAAGTTGAAATTTTACCTATGATGTATTTAGCACTTTCTTATGATCATCGTTTAATCGATGGTAAAGAATCTGTTGGTTTCTTAGTAACAATTAAAGAGTTATTAGAAGATCCAACACGTCTTCTTTTAGATGTTTAACAGTTTAGTTAAAATATCTTTAAACTAGACTATAGTATTAGCTCTTTTGACTACCGTCACTAGAGCTTTTATACTATAATCAGACAACTTTTCATCGGCATACTACTTTAGTACTGGTATTTTTTTAATACTAAGTAATTAGAGGATGTGTCATCATTCACAGATAAATGGAAATACACCATGAATTTGCATGAGTATCAAGCGAAACAATTATTCGCTGAATATGGTTTACCAGTTTCTGAAGGTTTCGCTTGCGATACACCTCAAGAAGCTGCAGAAGCGGCTGATAAAATCGGCGGCGATATGTGGGTTGTTAAAACTCAAGTCCACGCAGGCGGACGTGGTAAAGCTGGCGGTGTTAAGCTAGTTAAAACCAAAGAAGAAATCAAAGAATTCGCTCAAAACTGGTTAGGTAAGAACTTAGTTACTTATCAAACAGACGCAAATGGTCAACCAGTTGCTAAAATTTTAGTTGAAAGCTGTACTGACATCGCTAACGAGTTATATCTTGGTGCTGTTGTTGATAGAGCTTCACAAAAAATAGTTTTCATGGCATCTACCGAAGGTGGTGTTGACATTGAAAAGATTGCTGAAGAAACTCCAGAGTTAATTCACCAAGCTGAGATTGATCCACTAGTTGGCGCTCAACCTTACCAAGCACGTGAATTAGGTTTTAAACTTGATTTAAACCCTACTCAAATGAAGCAGTTTGTTAAGATCTTTATGGGTCTTGCTAAAATGTTTGACGATTGTGATTTCGCTTTATTAGAAATTAACCCGTTAGTTATTACTGACGAAGGTAACCTTCACTGTTTAGATGGCAAAATTGGTATCGATGGTAATGCTTTATACCGTCAACCTAAAATGCGCGCTTTCCATGATCCATCTCAAGAAGATGAACGTGAAGCACACGCAGCACAATGGGAGCTTAACTATGTAGCTCTTGATGGAACTGTTGGTTGTATGGTTAACGGTGCAGGCCTAGCAATGGGTACTATGGATATCGTTAATTTACACGGCGGCAAGCCAGCCAACTTCCTAGATGTTGGCGGCGGTGCAAACAAAGAACGTGTTTCTGAAGCATTCAAAATTATCCTTTCTGACGAAAACGTTAAAGCTGTTTTAGTTAACATCTTTGGTGGCATCGTTCGTTGTGACATGATTGCTGAGGGTATTATTGGCGCAGTTAAAGAAGTAGGCGTTAAAGTACCAGTTGTTGTACGTTTAGAAGGTACTAATGCTGATTTAGGTCGTGAAGTTCTTAAGAACTCTGGCTTAGACATCATTGCTGCTGAATCATTAAGTGATGCAGCAACAAAAGTTGTAGCAGCTGCGGAGGGCAAATAATGTCTGTATTAATTAATAAAGATACTAAAGTTATCTGTCAAGGTTTCACTGGTGGACAAGGTACTTTCCATTCAGAGCAAGCAATTGATTACGGTACACAAATGGTTGGTGGCGTAAGCCCAGGTAAAGGCGGTCAAACGCACCTTGGTTTACCAGTATTCAACACAGTACGTGATGCAGTAGAAGCAACTGGCGCAACAGCTACAGTTATCTACGTTCCTGCTCCGTTCTGTAAAGATGCAATTTTAGAAGCTATTGATGCAGGCATCACGCTTATCGTAACTATTACTGAAGGTATCCCAACTTTAGATATGGTTGACGTTAAAGCTAAGCTTACTCAAACTGGCGTTCGTATGATCGGTCCTAACTGTCCAGGTGTTATCACTCCGGGCGAAACAAAGATTGGTATCATGCCTGGTCATATCCATTTACCAGGTAAAGTTGGTATTGTTTCACGTTCTGGTACGCTTACGTACGAAGCCGTTAAACAAACAACTGATGCTGGTTTCGGCCAATCTACTTGTGTAGGTATTGGTGGTGACCCTATCCCAGGTACTAACTTCATCGACGTATTGGAAATGTTTCAAAACGATCCACAAACTGAAGCAATTGTAATGATTGGTGAAATTGGTGGTACTGCTGAAGAAGAAGCTGCTGAATATATCAAAGCTAATGTTACTAAACCTGTAGTTTCTTACATTGCTGGTGTTACTGCACCAGAAGGTAAGCGTATGGGTCACGCTGGCGCGATTATCGCCGGTGGTAAAGGTACAGCTGATGAAAAATTTGCAGCACTAGAAGCGGCAGGTGTTAAAACTGTTCGTTCTTTAGCTGACATCGGTTTAGCACTTAAAGAGAAAACAGGTTGGTAATCAGCTTTTGATTGCACACTGTTTTATCTAATAAAACCCGCATTTTCTAATAAAGAGTGCGGGTTTTTTGTTTTACACTATTTGAAACTCCAAAGCATTTGATTGCAATAAAGCTAGTCACCAGTTTAAGTTATGTCGAAGCTCCAAACTTCTAAGGGGATTAGAGGTTAAAAAGTCATTAGATCAGGAGTTTAATGTGATTTATATTACTTCTTAGTATAAATAAAAATTCAATGACACGTCTAGTTGATTTAAGTTGAGTTTTGCTTTCATGTAAATTAAATATGGCACATAAAACTGGTTCATGCTATCAATCTACAAATGAAAGCCATTGCTTTCATTTGTAGATACTTTTCATCAATAAAAAGTAATATACATAACCTAAAGACATTAGTTATTTCGTCGATTGCTAATAATAAATAATAAATAATAAAAAATAA
>DPHE01000030.1:0-15489 GCA_003521815.1 Colwellia sp. | reverse complement strand
AATAAAAAATAAAAAAACAAATTAAAGGTGAATATTTTGCTTCCAAACGTCAAGTTGTTGAATGTATTTATACTACTTACCGTAGTTATATCATTAGCAGGCTGTAATGCGGCAGTAGATATTGATAAAGCACTAGAAGGTCATTTAAAAGGTCCGGCAAAAATATACCGTCATTCACTTGGCGGTGCTCCAAGTAGTTTAGACCCTGTCAATGCTGCAACAGTTTATTCAAATTTTATTGTGGTCAATATTTATGACACCTTGTATCGATATAAATACCTTGCTCGCCCTTATGAAATAGTGCCGAATTTTGCGGTTGCCATGCCAGAGGTATCTGACGATGGCTTGATGTATACCTTTAAAATTAAAGAAGGAGTGTTTTATGCTGACGATCCTGCTTTCCCAAATGGAAAAGGGCGAGAAGTTATCGCAGAAGATCTTATATATTCCATTAAACGACATTTTGATGTTACTAATCGATCTCAAGGGTCTTGGCTTTGGGATGGTAAAATTGTGGGGCTTAACGCATGGAAAGATGCGGGATCGAATTATAATCAGACTATCCCAGGTCTAAAAGCAATAGACTCACACACTATTCAAATTATTTTATTTAAACCTTATCCGCAACTAACACATACTTTTGCAATGGGGTTTTCAGCGATAGTACCGCATGAAGCAGTTGACTATTATGGGCGTGAATTTTCTGTGCATCCGGTTGGCTCCGGTCCTTTTAAAATGCTTCGCTATGAATCATCAAACTATGCGTTGATGATTCGAAATATTAAATATCGTCAAGAGCCAATTGATCTAGCATTTGAAGGTTATGATCCGAAACTACATGAACCTTATGGTATTGATAAAATTGCAGGTAAATCGCCGCCATTAGTTGATGCACTCAAGATAGATTTTATCAAAGAAAGTGCTTCTAAATGGGCATCATTTACCAAAGGAAGTGAAATAAATTTTTCGGGGGTCCCCGTAGAACAAGTGGATCAGATCCTTAGCCAGAAAAAGCCTTCTCTGGTATTAACACCAGAAATGAGTGATAAATATCATATGTTTCATACTATTGAAGCCGGCTTTGTTCATACAGATTTTAATATGCGTGATCCTTTAATTGGATACAACGATGACCCTGTTAGAGACAAGCGCAATAAATTGCTTAGATGCGCTATCCGCTCAGCATTTAACTGGAAAGAAAGAAATGATGTTTTTTATTCTGGTATAGCTGTTGAATATCCAGGTATTATTCCACCCGTTGTACCTGAATTTGATCCACAACTTTCAAATAGTTCTATATTGCGTAATGTAGATGAAGCAAAGCGTTTGATGTTAGAAGGTGGTTGGACTAAAGACAATGTACCGACGCTAGTTTATGGTGGGGTAGCATCGGTGAGCACTAGGCAAATTTATGAACAATTTAGAGGATGGATGAAGGATATAGGTTTCCCAGAGGAGAAAGTTGTTTTTGATTCTTATGCCAGTTTTGGTGATTTTAATAAGGCGGTAAAGGAAGCAAAAATTATGATCATTGGTATGGGATGGATACTTGATTACCCTGATGCCCAAAATACCTTGCAACTTTTCTATGGTCCTTATGGTTCTCCGGGTTCTAATAATGCCAATTATAATAACCCTGAATACAATCGATTGTATGAACAAACTTCTACCATGCTACCATCAGCAGAGCGAACACAAATTTATAGAAAAATGAATAATATGGTTATTGATGACTGTGTCAGTATTACCGGAATGTCTCGTGATGATATTTTTTTATGGCACAAAAATGTTATTTCTTATCCCGATAGCCAAATACTAGGAGGCTTCCATCTAAAGTTTGTTGATGTGTTAGATGGGGAGGGTAAATAATGGAAACATTACAATATACCTTGAGAAAACTTATCACAGGGATCCCTTTAATATTAGGCGTAACGCTTATTAGCTTTACACTGATGGTACATTTTGGACCCGATAAAACATATGATCTACTAGGTAAAAATCCAACGCAAGAGCAGATAACCGAAGTTCGTCATCAGCTAGGTTACGACCAAAGTTTTGTTGTACGTTATACACAATATTTGAAAGAATTAGCGACAATGGATTTCGGTTATTCTGATTCATCAGGTGAAAAAGTATCGAGCATTTTGATCCGGACAGTGCCTGTTTCTTTAGCATTAATTCTTCCGGGATTTGTTTTAGGTAATCTTTTAGGAGTAATTTTGGCCTTAATTGCGGCCTATCATCGAGGGCATTGGATCGACAAGGTAATTATGGGCGTTTCTGTTATGGGAATGAGTATCAGTTTCCTCATCGTGATTATTGCCTTTCAAGTAATATTTTCTTCGTCGAAGGGACTTGATCTATTCCCGGTCAGAGGTTGGGATGTCTATTCATTTAGCGATTATCTTCACTATGTAACGGTACCGACCTTAGCATCCATTTTTGTATCTCTGGGTTATAATACTCGATTTTACCGGGCAGTTATTGTTGAAGAAATGGGTAGGGATCATGTACGAACAGCCAAAGCATTTGGCGCCCACCCGGTTGAGCTATTGTTTAAAAGCGTTTTGAAAAACAGTTTAATTCCTATTATTACTCGAATCATGTTTTCTATTCCACTGGTTGTCATTTCGGGTAGCCTACTGTTGGAAAGTTATTTTGGCATTCCGGGAGTAGGGAAAGTTACTTATGACGCTATTATTTCAGGCGATCAGCCTATTCTTAAGGCTGTTATAGGATTAACTGCAATCATGTTTGTTTTTACCTTGATCATTAATGATATTTTATACAAGGTTGTAGATCCGAGGATTTCTCTAAAATGAGTTCAGTACCAGAACCCTCTACTGTTGAACCGGTAGAAGATAAAATAGGTGAATCAATGTGGTCAAAGGCGGCTTATAAATTTCGTCGTGACCGTACTGGGATGATGGGACTATATGTGGTTTTTTTCTATATGTTAGTTGCACTCGGTGTCGCATTTGGACTTTGGGGCACGGAATGGTCTGATAATAATGGCCAAAAATGGGAAGACATATCGTTTCAATATTGGTTTGGTACCAATATTCTTGGGCAGGATATTTTTGAACGAGCGGTATTTTCAACTAAAACAGCCTTTGAAGTCGGATTAGTCGTAGCCGTTATTTCAACCTTGATAGGTGCTATTTTGGGGGCATTATCTGGTTTTTTTAGTAACTCATGGGTTGATGAAGTTATTCTTTGGGTAATGGGCGTGCTCGATTCCATCCCATTTTATTTATTTGTAGCGGCCATAGCCTTTGCACTAAGTGGTTTTGCTTATTCAATGCATGTAGCAATGATTGCTACATTTTGGACAACCACTTCACGTCTTGTTCGTGGTGAAGTGATAAAATTAAAAAATTTCGAATTTGTTGAAGCTGCTCGTGCCGTGGGTGTTCCTCAGTACACGATAATATTTAGGCATATTTTACCAAACACATTCCATATTTTATTAGTGCAATCAACCATTGTTTTTGTGGGTGCAATTAAATCTGAAGTGATTTTAAGTTTCCTAGGCTTGGGTGTGAAAGACGGAGTTTCTTGGGGTTTGATGATTGCTGAATCAACACTTGAAGTACAAGCCGGAGAGTTTGCTAACTTTTATGCTGCCTCAGCTTTATTATTTATACTTGTTATGGCATTTAATCTATTTTCAGATGCTTTACAGGATGCATTAGATCCAAAAAAGGTAAGCGCATGAGTATTCACATGAGTCGTAATAAACCCTTGTTAAGTGTACGTGATCTAGTTGTTGAATTTAATACTGAACGTGGTGTAGTTCGTGCCATAGATGGCATCAGTTTTGATGTTATGCATGGAGAAACAATGGGTCTTGTTGGTGAATCTGGCTGCGGTAAGTCAGTAACATCGTTGGCTATTTTAGGTTTGATTCCATCGCCTCCAGGTAAGATAACTGCGGGTAGTATCCAACTCAATGGTCATGAGTTAGTTGGATTACCTGAATCTGAGTATCGAAAAATACGTGGTAGCGAAATATCAATGATATTTCAAGAGCCTATGACAGCATTGAACCCAGTTTTTACCATCGCAAATCAAATGACAGATGTACTGAAACGACATCAAAAAATTCGGGGTAAACAAGCTAAAAATCGTGCCATTGAAATGTTAGAACTGGTAGGGATCCCATCACCGGATAAGCGTATTAATGAGTATCCTCACCAATTGTCAGG
This sequence comes from Colwellia sp., assembly GCA_003521815.1. GTDB lineage: Bacteria > Pseudomonadota > Gammaproteobacteria > Enterobacterales > Alteromonadaceae > Colwellia. The sequence continues at coordinate 11,281 of DPHE01000030.1, read as the reverse complement.
TGGAATGCGACAACGTGTAATGATAGCAATGGCATTATCTTGTAATCCAAAATTATTATTAGCCGATGAGCCAACCACCGCACTGGATGTAACAATTCAAGCTCAGGTAATGGAACAAATTGTAAAATTACAGCATGAATTAGGCACTGCAGTTGTTCTGGTAACACATGATTTAGGTGTTGTTGCCGAATCTTGTCAACGCGCGGTAGTTATGTATGCCGGACGCATTGTAGAACAAGCCCCCATCATACCGCTGTTTCAAAATCCGCAACATCCTTATTCAGCAGGGCTGATGGCCTCAATCCCAAGAATTCGAGCAGATAAAGTATTAGAACTACCCACCATCTCTGGTACAGTTCCTGATTTATTACACTTACCCGAAGGTTGTCGTTTCGCCGATCGCTGCCAATATTCAGATGATCGTTGTCACCAAGAACAGCCAGCAAACCAAAGTAAAGATAACCGTGAATTTGCCTGTTTTCATCCTTGTGGAGATATATCATGAGTGTGCTATTAGAGGTTAAAAATTTAAAAAAACATTTCCCTATTCATGGTGGATTATTTCATCGAGTGGTCAGTCAATTAAAAGCCGTTGATGATGTCAGTTTTGTCCTTGAAAAAGGAAAAACTATGGGACTTGTAGGCGAATCTGGCTGTGGTAAATCTACACTGGGTCGAGCGGTATTGCGCTTGCATGAACCAACAGGTGGAGCAGTTATACTCGATGGCACTGATATTACCAAACTTGAAGCAAAAGCGCTGGTAGACGCTCGCAGAGATATGCAAATTATCTTTCAAGATCCTTACGCATCGCTCAGTCCACGAAGAACGATACAACAAACGCTACTTGAGCCACTGGAAACCCATAAAATTGGAACCGCTGAATCTCGCCAACAAAAAATTAAAGAGCTACTTGATATTGTCGGCTTAAGAAAACATGTACTGCATCGCTATCCACATGAGTTCTCAGGCGGTCAACGTCAACGCATAGGTATCGCAAGAGCACTGACGCTTGAACCTAAGTTTATTGTTGCCGATGAAGCTGTATCGGCGTTAGATGTATCAGTACAATCACAGGTCTTAAATCTGATCTCAAACCTACAAAGAACGTTAGGCATATCGTTTCTATTTATCTCACATGATCTAGCGGTAGTTCAGCATATCAGTGATGATGTCGGTGTAATGTATCTTGGCAGACTGGTTGAAAAAGCAAGCGCTAATAGCCTTTACAAAGAGCCAAGACACCCCTATACAAAAGCCTTATTGTCAGCAATACCCACACCCGATCCAACCACCAAAAATCAACGACAAATTTTGAAAGGTGATGTACCTTCACCGCTAAATCCACCCTCTGGTTGTACTTTTAGAACACGTTGTCCTGAAGCCATGGATATTTGTGAAGTAAAAGCGCCTTCACAAGTTGAAGTTGGTAGTAAAGATGAGCCACACTGGGTAGCTTGTCACTTATTTGAACTGCCTAAATAATATTATGAAAAAGCGTTTATATTCTATTTGGGATAGCAATGGTCTTGTATAGGATTTTTGATTAATTATCTTAACAAGACTAATTTAGCTAGATTTCTGTTGCAGAGGCTACTTTCATGTATTCATAATTAAACACTCTGATTTTTTTACCTGAATCTGCAATAAACTCTACCGTTTGTGAACGAGGTAATATCAATACAGCCTCGAACTCTTCACCAGTTGAAAAAGTGTCAGTGCCACATACTAAGTCTTGGGTTAATTTGATTAGCATTAATGTTTTCGCCATCTAGGTTAAATTAGGTACTAGATTGTATCATTATTTCGACATAAAAATTAGTGTAAATAATGTTCAGCCTAAAAGGCACTGAAATTCTGCTAAAGAGGTTTCTGATTTGTTAATCATCTTAAATGTTGAAAATCTATCTCTTCAATGTTACTACCAGCCTTGTCATCTAAAAATATGTCATTATCAAATTGTTGTTCAGACTTAGCAACAATAATACTTACCATGCTATCTCCAGTAACATTCACCGCTGTGCGAGTCATATCAAGCAATCGATCAACACCAATAATTAAGGCAATACCTTCAACAGGCAGGCCAACTTGATCTAAAACCATTGCTAGCATAATTAATCCAACCCCAGGAACTCCAGCAGTACCAATAGAGGCAAGAGTGGCAGTGAGTACAACGGTTACATAATCAGCTAAGGTTAAATCTTGACTAAAAACTTGGGCGATAAATACGGTAGCTACCCCTTGCATAATTGCCGTGCCATCCATATTAATGGTGGCCCCTAATGGCACCGTAAATGATGCGATTGAATTGTCAACGCCCATTTTTTTTGTTGCTGTTTCTAACGTAACTGGAATAGTTGCATTTGAGCTGGCGGTTGAAAATGCAAAAATGGCGGCATCACGCATTTTCTTCAAAAAAATAGCAGGACTTAAGCCCGTAAATAATTTTAACATTAGCGGATAAGTTACTAAGGCGTGAATAAATAAAACGGCAAGTACCACTAAAAAGTAAACAATTAAATTACCAAAGGTTTCAAGTGACACGGTGGTGAATAAAGTGGCGAGTAAAGCGAATACGCCATATGGGGCTACATTCATTAAAATAGCCACTAAACGCATGATCACTTCACTTAAGTCTTCAAAAAAGCTTGCTACGCGTTCACCTGCTTTCCCAGATAACGCGATAGCAATACCAAAGAGTAAAGCAAAAACAATGATTTGAAGCATATTGCCCTGTGTAAAGGCTTTAAAAGGATTGGTAGGGAACATTTGAATAATAACTTGCGCAAAAGATGGTGCTTCTCTGGAAGTAAAGCTACTGCTAGCCGTCATACCTACGCCCTCACCGGGGCCAACAATGATTGCGATAGCTATGGCACAACTAATTGCTATTGCCGTCGTTACTAAATATAAGCCGATTGCTTTACCGCCAATTCGCCCTAATTTAGTTGTGTCTTGCAATGAGCAAACACCACAAACAAGTGAAATAAAGACTAAAGGTACAACAAGCATTCGTAAACTTGCCATAAATATTTGGCCAATAATTTCAAGTACACCATCAACTACAAAATTTTGCAGTGATAATTCAAATAAAAATAGATTAATGACTAAATCACGACCATTAGGCATAAGCCATTGTAAAAAGCTACCAAGGGCAATTCCTGAAATCATGCCGATAATAATTCTGGTGGTTAAACTACTTTTTTTGGGTGTTACAGTACTTTCTGTTGATGTCATATATATAGAAGGGATGTTATTAATATAAAGATAGTTCTAAGACTAACAATAAACTGAGCGATAAAAAACAGTTTTACTAATTTTACGCTATATTTAAGAAGTTTTAATTAACTCCCTTGATGACTAAGCTTTTTTTGAATTGAGGAATTATGTAATTAAGGAATACTTTTTTGCTATTTATCAATTAATATAAATAATTAAGCATATAAAAGGTAATCAGAAGAGAATAGGGATATTTTTATGAAGTTACTTCAACGCTTTAGTTTGATTCTGTTACTTATGTCATTAATGACATTGGTGGCTTGTGGTGGTGGAGAGGGAGATCTAACAGGTGGCGATGTAGTTATTGAAGATTCAAGAACAGTCACTTTAGCCATATCAAATGTAAATGTTACAGAGCAATCCCCGGTAACTATAGCAGCAACTGTTATGGAAGGTAGTATACCTAAAGAAGGTACTGTTGTTACTTTCAGTACTACCCTTGGTAATTTCACCCCAGAGGCGGGTACAGCACTAACAAATAGTAATGGTGTGGCAAGTTTAGTACTCAATTCTGGCGTGATAAGTGGCGCCGGAATTGTGATTGCAACGTTATCTACAGGAGAGGAAGGTGCTATAGGTTTTACAACAGAAGCCGTTTCTTCCTCTATTGTATTACGTATGGGGAATGGTACCGGTGATGATTTTACTGAAAGTGTAGCTAACCTTTCACTCGACCAAATTTCTGCTGGTGGAACGACTGTTGTATCGGTGAGTTTAATCGATGAACAAGGCGAACTTTATTCAGAAACCGTAGAGGTAAACTTTTCCTCTCGCTGTGCTGAAGGTGGTACTGCAACCTTAAGTCCCATTGTGACAACATCGAATGGTTTAGCTACAAGCACATACCTTGCAAAGGGGTGTGTTGGCAATGATGCAATTCAAGTAAATGCTACCGTTGCGAGTATCAACTTATCTGCTACTGCTACGATAAATGTACAACAAGCTGAAATAGGTAGTATTGTTTTTGAGTCAGTAAGTATAGAACATATTGCTATACGTGGTGCGGGTAGAGCTGTGCGGCCTGAAAGTGCTATTGTTATTTTTAAAGTCCTTGATAGAAACAGTAACCCAGTCGACAATATAGATGTCACATTCTCGTTATTGAGTGATTCGGGGGAGGTTAGCTTAAGTCCCTTAGAGGCTACAACAGATAGTGAAGGTTTAGTACAAACAGTTGTGAACTCAGGTACAGTCCCAAGAGTTGTTAATGTTATTGCAAGTATTGATGTTGGTAATTCAGTTATTCAAACACTATCTAACCAACTTAAAATATCTACTGGGTTAGCAGATCAAGACAGCATGAGTATTGCGACTAGTAATTTAGCCCCACAAGCGTGGAATCATGATGGCGTTGAAGTTCAGCTTACTGCTCGATTAGGTGATGCTTCTAATAATCCGCCACCACCAACAGCCGTCTATTTTACAACAGAAGGGGGATCTATAGAAAATCTTGAAGCTAGCTGTATTACAGGAGATGATGGTTCTTGTACTGTAACTTGGCGAAGTCAATTTCCACGTCCAGAGGGCAATGAACTAGGTGATGTAAATAATGTAACTCATGTACCTGAATTAATTAATACCATGGGACAAAATTACGGAGGAAGAGTTACTATTCTTGCAACATCGACAGGGGAAGAGTCTTTCCCTGACTTAAATAACAATGGCCGCTTTGATGTCTGTGAAGTGTCTGCATTTCTTGGTGGAGTAGGTAAACCTTGTAATGCTGATGGTAGTTTTAATCAGGATGGTGAAGATATTGTTTATTCAGGAAATGATACGAGTGGTCGACCTTATGACCAGCCAGAAGCATTTGTTGATCATAACGAAGATGGATATTTTAACCCTAGTTATGAAGCGAAACTTCCGTTAGTAGAAGAGTATGGTGGAGAAAGAGAGGAGCCTGTTGATTTTAATAAGAATGGTCTATATGACGGGAGAGATGGAAAATACAATGGATTTTTGTGTGCAATTCCGGAACATGATGGTTGTTCATCTCAAAAATCAATTGATATAAGAAGCGATATTACCATTGTAATGTCTGGAGATACGCCTTATATCTGTATAAATCAAGCATTTGATTCTGCGGATATCCCTGCTGAAGGTACATCGACAGTTAATGATAAATATTTTACAAACTTGAGTACAGCTCCTGTTCGTGCTTTTTGTGAAAATATGCCCTTTGATCATAATGGTGATGGCAATGTAGATAGGCAAAATCCTGATTATGATGATAAATTAATTTTGAATTATAAATCTTCTACTACTGTTGCTATTATTATGTCAGATCTTCACAATCAACCAATGCCCTCAGGTTCAATAGTAAGTTTTAAATCGTCAGTAGGTACTATTACTTCAGACCCTACTGATTGGGGAACTAATCACAATGGGGGGAAAATTTTTTCGGCTACTATTAAAGCAGGCGAAGAAACAGATTCAGGAACATTATCTGTAATTGTTGAGCTTCCTGATGGTACTAAAGAATCTATTACATTTATGAACGTTTTTATTATACCTTAATCATTATTTTAAATAGAAATTCCCCAGACTTGTAAAAAGTTATGGCATTTCATCAGATTTACCTGATGAAATTATTTATTTACTCATTTCACCAATCAAAAACGCAGAAATATCACCGGCTACCTTTAAGGTTTTAATGCGGCTAACCCCACCTTGACCTGAACTATCCGTAAAGGGTGCTATTTCCATCATATCACCGCCGGTAATAGAGTATTTAGCGGCAATAGCTTGTAATATTTACATTGCTTCTTCTGGTAACAAACCATCAGGCTCAGGTGTACCTGTTGAGCTTGCAAAAATTTTATCAATGGCATCAATATCAAAACTAACATATAGCTCATCAATATTGTGATTTCCCAATGTTGTTTGGATTTTCCTGTTGAACGAATACCAACTTGTATTAAATGCTCTGGTACAGGTAAGTCATCTAAAATATGCGTACACCAAGAGCCAAAACACAAATCGATACCTAATCGTTCGATAAGTAAATCGGTATGTGCATCAAAATGAATGATAGCGGTACGCTTACCTTGTTTCTTTTTTGCTTGTAAATAAGCTTTAGTGAGTGGGTAGCTAACACTGTGAACTCCACCTAATCCAAAAATACCTTTATCAGGAAATTGCGCATAAAAATCATGTAAAACATCTTCAGTAATACTTAATTGGCTAACGCAATAGTTACTTTGATCATCGTGATAAAGTGCTTTTCGACAATTTGCCAACGTTGCTTCATTCAAATATTTATCTGAAAGTAAATGAGGGGTTACCCGAATACCACCTAAGTCAAACACATTCAATTTTGGGTGTTGCTCTAGCAATGTTGTGCGTATAAATAATGGCCCCAATTAGCACCACGTAAAATTCCGTCGCCACAATCTGATGCCATACCTAAAATAACAGCACGAGAGGTCTCTAGTAGCGTATTTAGAGAGTTTCCCCATAATTAATTAACATCGGTAGTCTGACCAAAATTGTTTGATGTAACTGCTCTTTACGCTCTTTGGCAGTATTAACGGTAAAAACACCATTGCCGGGCGGGCATAAGTATTGTGTTAATTTTTCTTTTGATTACGCTGTTAATTTCGGCATTTAAACTCTCTGTAAAGAGTTTAAATAATGGTAAGCGATAACATCAATTTTAATTTTTTTAGGGTTTAGCTCTTATTTTTTCTAACAAAGTCGATTATGATTGCGCAGAAATGAATCTTTTGTTTTTAAGTCATCACTATAGATAAGTATTATAGCCAAAAGGATTAAGTCGTTATATATCTCAAATTGATTCAAAAAATTAATGCTTGTCAATTTGTATATTTATAGATATATCTATAAATAGGTATGCAATTGCATTTTTTAAGTAAAACAGTTTTTAACGTTATTTGAGTGAGATTAAAGCGCATGCACGCATTTTTTCTCGCAAATATTGAATGAATAAAAAGACAAAAAATAAATTATCTTTTCGTGTAAATTGATTGTCGAATTATCAGGATTATAAATTTTTATGGCAAAATCACTAGTTATTGTCGAGTCGCCTGCCAAAGCGAAAACAATTAACAAATATTTAGGTAAAGACTTCATTGTAAAGTCTAGCGTTGGTCATGTTCGTGATTTACCTCATAGTAGTACAGGTAAAAAAGTACCAACTAAATCACCCGCTGAAGTGCGAAAAATGGCACCTGAAGCAAAGGCTAAATATAAAGCGAAGCGCGATAAGCAAACACTTGTTAATCGTATGGGAATAGATCCAGATAAAAACTGGGCGGCTAATTATCAAATTCTTCCTGGGAAAGAGAAAGTTGTTACCGAGCTTCAGAAGCTTGCAGAGAAAGCTGACATTATCTATCTCGCAACCGATTTGGATCGCGAGGGAGAGGCGATTGCTTGGCATTTAAAAGAAATTATTGGTGGCGATGATGATAAATTCCGTCGCGTCGTTTTTAATGAAATAACTGAAAGCTCAATTCAACAGGCTTTTGCTACACCGGGTGAATTAAACATGCCTGGTGTTAATGCCCAACAAGCCCGTCGTTTTCTTGATAGAGTGGTTGGCTTTATGGTTAGCCCGCTATTATGGAAAAAAGTAGCCCGTGGTTTGTCTGCTGGACGTGTACAATCAGTTGCGGTTAAGTTAGTTGTTGAAAAAGAACGCGAAATAAAAGCGTTTGATCCAAAAGAGTTTTGGGAAATAAGCGCAGACACCCATGCAACTTCAGCTGAAAGTGAAGGCAAAGCGTTAGCACTTGATGTGACGCATCACAATGGTAAGCCGTTTAAACCTACTAACAAAATTGATACCGATAAAGCATTAGCTATATTAAATCCAGCAGATTATGCAGTAAGTAAACGTGAAGATAGGCCATCGAAAAGTACCCCGTCAGCACCTTTTATTACTTCTACATTACAACAAGCAGCAAGTACTAAATTAGGCTATGGCGTTAAACGTACTATGGGCTTGGCTCAACGTTTATACGAAGCGGGTCACATTACCTATATGCGTACTGACTCAACTAATTTAAGTAAAGACGCCGTTGAAATGTGTCGCAAATATATTAGCGATAGTTTTGGTGAAAACTACTTGCCTGAAAAAGCAAAAATTTATGGCTCAAAAGCGGGTGCTCAAGAGGCGCATGAAGCGATTCGCCCATCGAATGTAAAAGTTGAATCTGCCTTTATGGAAGGTATCGATGCGGATGCTAAAAAACTTTACGATTTAATTTGGCGTCAATTTGTTGCCTGTCAAATGACAGCTGCGCGTTACACAGTAAGTACCTTAACGATTAGTGCAGCTGAGTTTGATCTAAAAGCGAAAGGTCGCGTTATGCAATTTGATGGTTGGACTAAAGTACATCCGCAATTATCAAAAGGTGATGACACACACTTACCTGATTTAGCGGTTGGAGAAGTGTTAGTCTTAGATAATTTAGATGCAAGTCAGCACTTTACGAAACCGCCAGCACGTTTTGGTGAAGCGTCTTTAGTGAAAGAATTAGAGAAACGATCTATTGGCCGCCCGTCTACTTATGCCTCAATCATTTCTACTATCCAAGATAGAGGCTATGCACGTTTAGATAAAAAACGTTTTTATGCTGAAAAAATGGGCGAAATAGTCACAGACAGCTTATCAATGAGTTTTGATAAACTGATGAGTTATGACTTTACCGCTAATATGGAACAAGAACTTGATGCGATTGCAGGAGGCAGCTTAGATTGGAAGGCGGTATTAGATGATTTCTACAAAAATTTCAGTAAAAAATTAGTACTCGCTAATAAAGACGTTGATGATGGTGGTATGCGAAACAATGCACCGGTATTAACTAATATTGATTGTCCAACGTGTGGTAGAAAAATGGGCATTAGAACTGCCTCAACTGGCGTATTTTTAGGTTGTTCAGGATATGCATTACCGCCAAAAGAGCGTTGTACTACTACAATGAATTTAACCGCAGGTGAAGAAGCCGTTAGTGTTTTAGCTGAAGATCAAGAAACTGAAGCTTTACGTGCGATGCACCGTTGTAAAAAATGTAATACTGCGATGGACAGCTATTTGATTGACGAAAGCCGCAAATTGCATGTTTGTGGTAACAATCCTGTTTGTGATGGTATTGAAGTAGAAGAGGGTACGTTTAAAATTAAAGGCTATGATGGCCCTATTTTAGAATGTGATCGATGTGAAGCTGATATGGAGTTAAAGTCAGGTCGTTTTGGTAAGTATTTTGATTGCACTAACAGTGAATGTAAAAATACGCGTAAGCTGCTTGCTAGCGGTGAAGCTGCGCCACCTAAAGAAGATCCGGTGCAATTACCTGAGCTTGAATGTGAAAAGTCAGATGCGCACTTTGTATTGCGTGATGGCGCTGCAGGTATATTTTTAGCCGCTAACACCTTTCCACGTTCACGTGAAACTAGAGCGCCAAAAGTTGTTGAACTAAAACGTTTTAGAGACAGAATATCCGCTAAATTTTATTATTTAGCTGATGCACCAGAGCAAGATAACAAAGGTAATTTAGCTGTTGTTCGCTATAGTCGAAAGACTAAAGAACAATATGTGATGACTGAGGTTGAAGGTAAAGCAACGGGCTGGACTGCAAAGTATATTGATAATAAGTGGGTTGAGGATATTCCTAAACCTAAGAAAAAACCTGCTAAGAAGAAATCGACTACTAAAAAAGCCACCGATAAAACAGAGTAATATTGCCATTATTTATCCTGCGCTATGAGCGTATTAATCCTAGGTATTCAATAGGATGAACGTTAGTAATAAAGACGTAATAGCATATCCTAACTAACCTAGCTCAGTAATTCACACTGAAGTAGGTTAGTTTTTATTTACGACCAGATCTATTTAACCTTTTTTTAAAAAAAGCTGTTATGGTATTCCCTTATATGAAGTTGATTAAATTTTAGCTAGTAAGGAAGCATTTAGTCCACCTAATTAATGTAGTACTAGTCTAAAAAGTAAAAACTTTGGGAGAATAACTATGACAGATACTGTATCCGTAGAGAGTAACCTTGATATTAGGGCCACATATTTGAGTGCTGAAGAAGTAAAACTTGCGGCTTCTTTACTCTTTCAGTCTTATCATGATGATCCTGTTTTCTTAGATATTTTTAATAGTGAAAAAGAAGGTTATGAGCAAAGGATAAGAGCATCTATTAGAGAAGAGTTAAGTGCTTTTTGGCAAGCTAAACAACCAATGGTTGGAGTCTTTCTTGGAGACACTCTAGTCGGTGTTGCGTGTTTAAATAGCCCAGATGATAGTGTTGGTAGTGAAAGGTTTTGGCACTGGCGTCTTAAAATGTTACTTACCGCTGGATATTTTAGCACTAAGCAGATGATAGAAAAAGAGCAAAAAGTGATGGCTGCTGTACCCTTAAAGAAATTTCATATGCTGTCTTTTATTGCTATACACCCCTTACATCAACACAATGGTTTTGGTCATTACTTAATGTCTGCTGTTGACACAGTACTAAAAGATCATGGTGATAGTGAAGGTGTTGCTGTTTATGCTACCTCAGGAAAGTTTAGAGCTTTCTTTGAAGATGCTAACTACGAGTTTATTCAAGATGTAAGTGTTGGTAAGGTATCAGGTGCCTTGATGGTACATTATCGTAACAAATAACATATAAAACACTTTACGGCTTAATACCTAAATTATCACTGACACACCTGTGTTGTTTTAAAAACACGATTGAACAATGTTTGTCGCAATCTCGGTATTTTATTGCCGAGTAGTTCACTTAACGTTCCTTATCAACTTTATACGATTAAATTCTTTTTATATTTCCCATACCCACGTTACTCTGTTGATTATACAAATATCCATTCAGATCAATCAATGTCTTACCTCAAGGCGTTTCTAATTCCAGCTGAATCAGGCATATTCAAGTGGAACGGAAATAGTTTCCTGATCTTTCAAGTCATTATTTATGAAGCATAAACTGCTGGTCTATTCCAGAAGCGCATTCTGTAGTGGTCAAGTAAAACTGG
>DPHE01000055.1:8400-8734 GCA_003521815.1 Colwellia sp. | reverse complement strand
ACCAATAGTGCTATAAAAAAAACCAGCGTTTAAGCTGGTTTTAACATTTCAAAAATTAAGCGTTAAATAACGTACTCAACTAAATTGAAACTTTCTTACGCCTCGCGGTGTCAACAATAAAACCTTTCCAACCTTTTGCCGCTTTACGTGACTTAGGATCTTCCATCGCTTTATTGATAGCAACATGCGCTTTTTTATATTTTTCAAGATAAAAATAAGATTCTGCAATACTCATGTATATACGTCCCTCATTTTTAACACCAAGCTCCAGCGATTTTTTTAGTGCTGGAATAGCTTTTGAAAATTGCTCATCTTGTTTTAACAACATACCTTG
>DPHE01000055.1:3240-8176 GCA_003521815.1 Colwellia sp. | reverse complement strand
GCTGTACCAACATGCTGTGCTGCATGCCATGCGTTTGCTAACGTTGAGATATTCTTGTCATCACGTTTAATTAAGCCCGAAGCAATATGTTTTTCTAATAACCTGGCCGCCTTAAAAGGTGCCTCGGTCGAAGAATATAAGCTTGCTAACGTTTTAATTTGCGACTCTTTATCAAGAAAACCCTGTTTATAAGCTAAATCAAGTGTTTGCACCGCTTTAGAATAATTTTCAACTAATAAATAAAACATAGGCAACTGTGTCCACCACGTTTTATTTTCAGGGAAAATTAAGATAACCGTTTCTAACACCTTAATCGCTTCTAAATATTGTTTACGTTCATAGTAAGAAGTTAGCTTTAAAATATAAGGATTTTGGTTCTGTTTATCGCCAAATGCTGCAATAGCTTTATCAGCAGGAACAATCATTTTATCCAATTGTTGCAACTCATAATTAGCTTGGGCAATTTTAACCCAAGTATTGCCATCATCTTTGCCGGTAAACGCCATCCAAGCATAATAATTACCTAAAGCACCTTTATAGTCTTTGGTTTGCATTTGCAAATCAGCCAATAACTTTAAAGCCTCACCTTGGTCACCTTCATTTAAGATATCTGGAGCAATCGCTATTTTTAAGTAAGAAATTGCTTCTTTTTCATTATCTCCTTTGGTGGCATACATAACCGCAATAAAACGAGAAACATAGGCTTTTTCGTAATCTTTTTTGGCATTTATATCCTTCAAAATTACTAAAGCACCATCAATATCATCAGCGGTATAGGCTTCAAAAGCTTTTTGAATTTTTTTACCTACAGATGGACCAACAAGTTGCGTAGGACGTTTCTTTTTCTCTTCTTTTTTAGCTTCAGCAGCTATTGCATTATCTGCAAAGGGTGCTTGAATAACTAAAAGTGAAGCGATAACAACTAAAGAAGTTGATAATTTTTTTAACATAACTGTGTTAAATAAAGCTTTGTCAAACATAACTACTACCCTCCGTCCATTTTAAAGTCTAATTGAACAGTTAAACCAGGTTGTTTCATTGGTTTACCGTCAACAACTTTTGGTTTGTATTTCCACTTTCTAAGTGCGCGTTTAGCTTCTTTATCAAACACTCGCTTAGGCTTTGCTTCAATAACTTTAACATCTTCAACACCACCAATTTCATTGATTGTAAATGAAAGTTTAACCCAACCTTCTTTACCATCACGTGCTGCTTGAATAGGGTATTTAGGCTCTATTCTAACAATTGGCGTTGCATCACCATCTCGACCAAAGCCTGCACCAGGTGCAGATAACCCCGTTGATACACCAGACATTTGAACACCCGGCATATTAAACTGCAATCCACTATTGTCATTGCTTGCTTCAGGCTCAGGAGCCTGTTGCTTTGGCGGTGCTTTAGGCGGCGGTGGCGGTGGCGGCGGTACACGACGACGAGTCTCAGCTGAAGACTTCGGCGGCGTTGTATTCACCTCTACGATTATATTATCTTGTGCCTGATCTTTGCTTCTATCACCGCTAGAAACAAGAAAAGCCATAAAAGCAAATAAACCAAAGGTAACCGCAGCGCCTAGTAGTATTGATACTAAAAAGCGTACCATAATCTACCCCTTCGCAGCAGCAATAGATATTCTAAGACCACTTCCTGCTTCTTTGATAGCGTCCATTACTTTAACAACAACACCATGCTTAGCATCTTTGTCGGCTTGGATAATCACAACATCAGTAGGTTGCTCTGCAAGTAATTTTTCAATCCTTGCTCCAACACGTTCGATGTCAACACGGCCTTTATCTAACCAAATTTCACCGTTATCTTTAATTGCAACAAAGATATTGGCATTTTTTTGCTTGGTTTGTTGGGCTGCTTTAGGTTTATTTACTTCAATACCAGCTTCTTTAACAAAAGAAGTAGTTACGATGAAGAAGATCAGCATGATAAATACGATGTCTAGCATCGGTGTCATATCAATTACCGCTTCTTCGTCCTCACGAATCTTTTTACGTGCCATGAAAATATCTCTCTAGTGATGAGGTAAACTGTCAACCAGTTTAGCCTTTGCTAGTTTAACTTGAGCGTCTAGTCTTGAACTAAAGAACACACCAGATAACGCTGCTACCATACCCGCCATTGTAGGAATAGTAGCTTGCGATATACCTGCGGCCATTAGACGTGGGTTACCTGTACCTTGTTGTGCCATTGTTTCAAACACCCCAATCATACCGGTAACTGTTCCCAACAAACCAATTAATGGACACATTGCCACTAATGTTCGGATGGTGATCATACGCTGTTCAAGCAGTTCATTTGCTTCGGAAATCCAAGTTTCTCTAATACGATGTGCATACCAAGACGTTGTGTCTTGACGTGCATCCCAACGAGCAATAATATCTTTTTTCATTGCTGGGTAGATGGATGATAAGAACCAATAGCGTTCTATCATCATAATCCACATCAATAAGAGTGCAACGGCAACAACGTAAAGTACGTTACCGCCAGTCGCAACAAAACCCCTGACAGATTCCCAAAGCTCTATCAGGAATAACATTATTTAGACTCCTTCTCAGCAATCGCAGCTATTAAGCCTGCACTTTGTTCATCTAATTTTTGTAAAACACTTTTCGCTTTACCAGCAACAACTGAATGGATAAGAATAAGTGGCAATGCACAAATCAAACCTAATGCGGTTGTAACTAATGCTAGTGAGATATTACCCGCCATAATTTTCGGGTCACCCGTACCAAATAAGGTAATCGTTTGGAAAGTCATGATCATACCGATAACTGTACCTAATAGACCCATTAAAGGCGCTATAGCAGCAAACATTTTGATTAAGTTAATACCACGGTCTACTTGAGGTGTTTCACGTAAAATACCTTCATCAAGTTTCAGCTCTAGCGTTTCAGCATCAACTGACTTGTTGTCATGGTAAATTTGCAGTAAACGACCTAGTGGGTTATTTGTATTAGGCGTATCAAGGTTTTTCTCTTGTGCTTTAATTTTAGAAGTCATGCTACCTAAAACGATTAAACGTTCAAGCGCAATGATACAACCAATAATTAAAAGAACCGTAATAGCATAACCAACTTCTTTACCTTCGTGGAAGAACTCTTCAACTGTTTTCTTACGTGTTTCAAGTGATAAAATACCACCACGAGAAGGATCCACATAAAGAGCACTGTAACCTGAGTCACTATTAAAGAAGTCTGCAGCAGTCTCAGCAATGTAACCTGCTGGTTGCTTAGGTAATGGTTGTACTTGACCTACTTCATCGTTATAAGTTAAGTAGCCGTTATCTGATACTAAATTAAATGTACCAACACGAGTAATCGTTTCAGTAGATTTAGAGCCATCTAAGTTGGTCACTTCAACACTGAATTTAGAAATTTTACCTGATTGAGTCATTTCAGTTTGTAAGGCAAACCATAATTCTTCAAGATCTTCTAATGCAGGGATAGCTTTTGCGTTAGCAATACGGTTTAACGTTTCACCACGACCTGGAAATTCAGCACTGACAATTGAAGTAGCTATTTGGCCGTATGCACCTGCAGCAGCTGCACGAGAAACACCAAACATTTCACCTAACGTACCGGTAGCATTGTCTAGTTCAAGTTCTTTTTGCGCTAATTTAATTTCATTAGACGCATATTCTTTCGTTAACCGTTTATTTCGCGCTTCTTGGTTAGCTAATTCTTTTTTTGCTTTATTTAATAAGGCTTTTTTATCCGCACGAGCATTTTTAAATTCAGCTTCACGTTTTTTATCAAGTTTAGCTTCTGATACTCGATCAGATTTAACTTGCTTAAGTAAATCATCTAATTGATTTGCTTGTGTGGTTGCGACTAAGCCAGCAGTCATTATTGCAGCTAGTGCTACAAAATTAATAATTTTTTTCATTATTTTGCTCCTGCTGCAAAGACTGGTAATTTAGCTAGATCCATTGGAAGTTGCTTACGCGCCATAGCGATAGCATCTTTAATAGGTTTCAAGTACTCGTCCCCTAACTCTTCCCATGCACGATTTTGGTTATTCCATAACCAAGAATGTTTTTGGTCTAATGATTGAGCAACAAAAGCAACACGTCCCATATGAACGAAATCAGCCGTTAATGTCTTGCCACCAAAATCAATTTCCGCTTGATAAGCGTCAAAAATAGTGCCATAACCGGCTTCAATTTCATAGGCTTCAAGTACTAAACGAAACTGCTCAGACGTGGTTACGTTTGAGTTAGTCATTACTTCACGTAAATTAGCTACACGTTCTTTGCGACGCTCAATGTTCATTGGTACATCTAAATCAATAAACGTTTCTAAAGTGTCTATCATTTTGTACATTAACGGTACAACACCTTGTTTTATTTTATCGATACCATTAATTTGCTTTTGCAATGATGCGATATTCGCTTTTTGATCGTCAACCATACGTTGTACATGATCGTTATAACCACGAAGAACATCACCTTCATCGACAGTATTACGATATTCAGCAAGAAGATCTTGCGTTTGCTCGTATATAGTGTTGATTTTGGTTTGTGATTTAGCTGACTGTTTAAAAATTTTAGCTTCAGCTTTTTGAAGATCTGTTAATGCATTTGCAGCAGCGATATTACTACCTGCTAATGCTAGTGCGCCAACCATCGCCGTGGCGATAAGGCTTTTCTTACTTACTTTGGACATAGTTCCCAACCAATTGCTATTTAAATTTTGATAACAAAAATATTTTGTTACCGCAAATATAAAAATCTCTCGTTTTTTTATGTGTAGCTTTTTATGTACTTTTATATATACAACCAATGAATAATCCCAAATGACAAACAAAAAAACTGTCAACTTTGGCGTAATAAAGTTGTTTAATTTACTTTTTAGTAATAAATAAAAAATATCATATAAGAAATAGAAACGATTAAATATAAATCTGCTTCATTAAGTTTTATGAGCTT
>DPHE01000055.1:0-3030 GCA_003521815.1 Colwellia sp. | reverse complement strand
CTTTCGTAGTAAGTCAAACTATTATTTTGATTCAATGGCTGTATAAAATGCCTTTCCCTGTATTTAATAGTAAAAGTAATCAATAATATTATCTTAAACATTATATTTACCCTATATTAAAGCCTACTAAAAAGTAGGCTTTAATATAAAAATTAATAAAAAGTCAGAGAAAGCTTACATCTTAAAACTTGATGTTTGCTTTAACAAAGAAATAGCGACCTAATACATAATATGTAGACGGGTCAGTATTTTATCCATTATTACCAGAATAATATGGCGCATCTTCATCAAGTGAGTTATTAATCCCTCCAGAGAAGGTAACCATATAATTTAAGTAATATGACGCTGTAACATTATGATAAATCATTGAATCAACTGTAGGTGAATAACACCCACTTGGTGCATCTAAACAAGAAAATGAGTTCATTTCAGAAATGTAACGAATCTCATAACCTGCTGTTGCTTGCCCACCAATATTTTGATTACCATTATTGAAAGTAATACTACCAGTTCCGTTAATAGCTATATCAGCTGATTGACATAAAGCTGTGTCAGCATTAATTTTTTGGCCAGATCCACTTAAACACTGATTTGCCACATAATTTGAATCTACAGTATCCATTGCGTTAGTGATGCTTATATCGTAAAAATCAACAGTTAAGAATAAACCTTCTACAAAACTTGGTTCATATACAATTCCCACTACTGTAATATCAGCGTCTTCAGGTGTTAACAACAGGTTACCACCAACAGTTGGCGCTCTAAATGCAGTGGAAGTTACAACACGAAGTGACCTGGTCAAGTAAATTCAGTCACCTTAATTAAACTACTTTTTCTAACTCATTAATTTTCAATTCAAAATCATTCGGGCTTTGATAGCCCAAATAAGAATGTAGTCGGTTACTGTTGTACCTCATGGATATATAATTCATGACATCTTGCTGTGTTTCATAGTTTCTAAAATGTACACGTTCTTGCTTCAGGCTACCAAAAAAGCTTTCTGCAACGGCATTATCACAACAACACCCTTTTTTACTCATACTGCCAATATAATTATTATTGCTGAGTAATTGTCTATACTTGCCGACGCACCAGTACCTGATGCAATCATTTGAAGACCATTTAATAAAACTAAAGTATGCTCTTCACCTAGACCACGTAAATTGACTCTAGAATTACCACCAGAGCCATTATTAATTCCTGGGTTAGTCATAGCACCACCAGTAACAGTAAGTTGCTGTAGCAGACTATCAATTGACAATGCACCTGATGCAGAAATAGCTGCTGCATCAATAATAGTAATTGGACCAGTCGTTTCCATATCACGACGTTTAATACGTGAACCCGTCACTTGAATTCTTTCTACATCTGCTACCTCTTCAGCTGAAAACGCAGCAGTAGATATAGCTGCAGTTTAAACAGCATCTATCATAAGCATAAGCGAATACTCTTCGCTACTTTACTATTATTTTACATGTATACTCCCTGGATCACATTTGTGATTGGTGGTTAGTTATTTTTAATTCAAGACTATATTATCTTGTAAAGTGTTTTGAACAAGAGCATAAGATCTGATCTGTCAATACTATTTACCTAACTATAAGTTAGTGGTTACGTAGAAAAACAAGCTGTTCAGATATATACCTATGAAAAAATCAGATTGTTAAACAATGAGTTGAGTTTCAATAAATGATTTTCACACTTACTTGATACAAAAAAATATAATAATAAAATCACATGAATTCTACAGATATTTACCGATAATAACGTTAAGATGATGATCCAATTAACTATTGAGCCTTTTAGGATATAAATGAATTCAATCGAACGTGTGACTGAGGTATTAAAGCATTTAGCTATAGAGGCGAAACAAATAGATACCAAAAACACTCAAAACAAATCTCATCGATTAATTGAAAACAACAATTTATTTTCTCCCACTTTATTTTTCAGCCAAAGTGATCGTTATCTTCCTTACGTAGAAGAAGTTGAACGTAGGTTAGCTGAATTTACACGATTAGTAGCCACCAATAAAATAGAGTTATCAACAGTATTATTAACGCATTTAGAACAACAAATATCCGCAATATCAAATGCATTACAGGCTAATTCGACCATTCATCAAGCAGCAAAGATAAGCTTTGATGCGAATAAAAAAATAAGAATTAAAAAAGCTAAAGCTAAACAGGTAAATACCTATCGGGAACTGGCCAAAAAATTAGTTTTGAGTAGCCACCAACTTTATCAAAAATTAACGGAGCATCACGAATTTGAACGACGTCTCATGGATATGCTATCAGAAAAGGAGCAACAAAGATTAGAATCCAAACAACATGAAAGTGAAAAACTATCTGTTCAAGTCTTAACGCTACACCAACGCCTTGGCCGTTGCCGTAAAGCTATTTCAGCTATTGAACGTGAGATTGATCTAGCCGAAAAACGGTAATGGTGTAGCCACTATCTTATTAGAGAATGCAGAAATCCATATAGCATATTCTCCTAAATCCCCTTAATAGAAAATTGAATGAGTTGAAAAAAGTGGCTTAAATACTCTCCAGATTTAGTTGACCATTACAATGACTATAGCTCCCTCTCACTACAGACCATTCATGAAATAAACGCTTACCCGTGCAGCGTTTGACCCAATCCAGTATACCAAGCTCGATTAACTTAGGGTGCGTGGGAATAGACCGTTTAGCATTGCTAGTTTTCAGTACCGCACCCCTAATATGAATCACCTCCTTTGTTATATCATCAGGTTTTAACTGACATATTTCATTCATCCTTGCACCAGTGTAACGAGCAATGAGTATTAACCAATATCGCCTATCGTTATTACCGTAACTATCAGCTAACTTAAGTAAGACTTTCATTTGATTAGGTGTGTAAGCGTTACGCTGACTTGAGATTTGCTTCTTCTTTTCGATTACTTTTAACCCTTCAAATGGGTTAATGGTTAATTGAGAATGGTTCACAATAATCCACCGATAGAACGCATTGTAGTATTTGATATATCGATTAAACGTTGTG
>DPHE01000005.1:3397-3785 GCA_003521815.1 Colwellia sp. | reverse complement strand
TGGTGGAGCGGGGGGGAATCGAACCCCCGTCCAAAAAGCCTACATCCTCGGTACTACATGCTTAGTCGCTTATTTATTTAACCAATTAGACGCCAAGCGACAGGCTTCGTCATGGTGAGCTTGATACTATTTCGCGGTTCAGCCTCAAGCATGCTTCCCTCGCTAACCTATTTGGGGTGACCATCAATCCTCTAACCAATAGGTGAGATTTCAAGGTGATGGCTAGCCTAAGCGGCTAGTGCGAACGTATCGTCGTTAGCAATTATAGTTTTTACGGCTTTTTACCAGGCAAACCGCCCCTGGGCATGCACCTTGGGTTTCATGAATCTTGTCGAATCCTAGATCCGCCCCAAAGTCTTACTTTACTATTTACTATTATAGGACTATT
>DPHE01000005.1:0-2983 GCA_003521815.1 Colwellia sp. | reverse complement strand
GCAGTGATTTTTTCTAGCTCTCTACGGTTAAGTAGTAATTTTCTATCACGATTCGGATCACATACAACATGACTTGAGGCAGCATTAAGTGGTGATATTTCAGCACCCAATAAATACGCTTCACCGTCTTTAATATGCACGTAACAGTCAGAAATATTGACTTTGCCACTTCTAATACTCTTAATTTCCCAACCTTGTAAGCTCATACCGCCTTCAAACTTGTCTGTTAAGCTATAGTTGTGCCTAGCTTTTTTATTTAAAGCTATAGTATTACTGTTAGAACTTTTTGATTTTTTCTTGGCCATTATTCTTCCACGTGTCTCTATTAATAAGAGGTGTTGCTCTTTCTTTGTCATCTTTTATTGTGAAAATGACATAGTAAACGGCAGTTATTATACGTAGAATACTCCGCTTTTATATGAGAATTTTACTATTAATAGAAAAATGTATAGATTAATGCGCTTGGTGGCATGTTTTGGTATGATATTGTCAATTTATTATTGAGGTAAACACTAGAATGCCATCCATAAGTCGTAGTGCACTGGTTATGTACAGTGTTGAACAAATGTATCAACTAATTAATGATGTTCTTGCTTATCCTAAATTTTTACCTGATTGCAGTAATAGTAAAATAACTTCTCAAGATGAAAGCTCTGTAACTGCGTCATTATTAGTGTCTAAAGCAGGTATTAAAAAATGGTTCACAACTAGGAATACCTTAGTTTCTAATCAAAAAATCACACTAGAGCTAGTTGATGGACCTTTTAATAAACTTCAAGGTCATTGGTTATTAACGCCTTTATCAGATGAGGCTTGTAAAGTTAGTTTAGAACTTGAATATGAATTTTCTAATCGAATGTTTGATCTCGCATTCGGTCGTGTCTTTACTCATATGACGAATAATATGGTTCAGGCATTTACTCAACGTGCGAAGCAAGTATATGGAGTTAATCGCTAAAATGGATACCACATTAACAAACAAGGCTACTATTCAAGTTGAGGTTGTTTATGGCTTGCCTCATAAACAAAAGTTACTATCTTTGTCCGTTAATATAGGAACAACGGTTGAACAAGTTATTATTGAGTCAGGAATATTAACCCTTTTTTCGGAGATAGATTTAAAAGAAAATAAAGTAGGTATTTGGAATAAAGTGGTAAAATTATCAGAGCTTGTAGAAGATTTAGATAGAATTGAAATTTATCGTCCCTTAATTGCTGATCCCAAAGAAGTAAGAAAACGCAGGGCTGCAAAGGCTAAACTTGAAGGCAGAGCTGATAAAACTACAGGGGGTAGAGTAAACCCTTTAGCTAAAAAAGATTAATTGTTTATATATGATGTTTTGTAATGTTGATAGAGTAGGATAATCAATAAAAAACAGCATTATTACCGTTTTTTATTGATAGATAATTTTAATGTTGTAATTATTTAGTACTGGTATCTATGGGTAGACTCGTATCTCTGCCTTCAGAGACGAGGGCATTAAATGGTGTGTTAAAGTTTTCTGAGAGTTTAAAATCACCATTAGCTGAAATCAATTTATCATCTGCGAATTTTATAGTAAAACTTTTTTGTGTATCTAATTTTTTGTTACGACCTGATTTAAAACGATAAACGTAATACCAAGTATTATTATCAAAAGTATCAACTAAAACAGGGCTACCTAGAATAAATTTTACTTGTTCTTTAGTCATACCTATTTGTATTTTATCTATACTCTTTTGCTCAAGATAATTTCCTTGTGGGATATCAATACGGTAAACCCAGCTTGAACAGGCAGACAGTGATAGAGCGATGGTAATAATAGCGATACGGAGCAACATGAAATTTTACTTTCCTTTAATACAAGTTAAAATTAACATTTTAAGCAATAGCACTTAAAGTGCGAGCAGTGATAATAACTAAGCAAGGCTATAGATACAAAACTATTTTTCATAATTTTGATATTACTTGTTAACTGGCTAATAATTCTTGGGCATTAGCTAAGCTATGTTCTGATATTTTATCACCTGCGAGTAAACGTGCTATTTCTTGGATTCGATTTTGTTCACTTAGCTCCGTTACTTTTGTTTCAGTGTGCTCACCATCGGTCAACTTACTAACAAATAGCTGTTGATGGCCTTTACAAGCAACTTGAGGAAGATGGGTAACACAAATCACTTGAGTGTTTTGAGCTAATTGTTGTAATTTTTTGCCTACCATCGCGGCTGTTGGACCACTTATACCCACATCAACTTCATCAAAGATGAGGGTAGGGGTAACAACTTTGTCAGCTAGAATAACTTGCATCGCTAAGCTTATTCGAGACAATTCACCACCAGAAGCGACTTTGTTCATTGCTTCTAACGCTTGCCCTGGGTTTATACTCACTTGAAAATTAATTTTATCAAAACCGTTTGCTGAAATGTTCACTAATGCATTGTCAAGATTCTCATCAACATTATTATTTTTTTGTTCTATGAGAATGTTAAATTGCCCATGGGGCATATTGAGTTCTTGCATATTTAGCGTAATTAATTCACTCAAAGAGCTTGCTGCTTGGGCTCTTGAGGATGATAATATTATTGCTGCCTCGTGATAGTATTGCTGAGTTTTTGTAATTTCTTCTATTATTAGGTTTATTCTAGAATCATCATCGGATAGGGCGGTTAATTCTTGTTTCAGCTCTTGATGAAAAGAGACTAATTTTTCAGGAGATAAACTGTGTTTTTTGGCAAGTTGCAATGCAGTAGAGTAGCGCTCTTCAATCAGAGTATAAGCTTGGGGGTCTAGCTCAAGTTCTTGATAATAATGTGTAAGATCGGTACTGGCTTCTTCAAGTTGAATATGAGAATCATTAAGAATATTTGCTACGTTTTTAAGTCTATTATCAAGCTTAGCTAGTGCGTTGATATTTTCACTACATTGCCTGAGTGAATCTAGTACGTTAAATTGCTCATTTTCAGCCAATGTTTGCAGTGATTGTAGTGTTGTATCAAGTAAATC
>DPHE01000080.1:4889-5797 GCA_003521815.1 Colwellia sp. | reverse complement strand
ACCAATACCATCATGCGTATCTAATACCGTAATACAGTTTCGTGGTGAAATGTTTAACCACTTAACTAGTGCTGTAAAATCTTTACTAAAAATACTATGTAACACTAGCGGAGGTAAAGCGAAGTCATAAACTCGGTCAACGCGCTGGGCAATTTCTATTTGAGTTTGATAGTAAGAATGAATTTCTACAAGCGTTTCAATGCCCAAGTCATTCGCAGTCTTACTTAGCTCATCAATAAATTCAAAGGTCTCGTCAAGCATAAAACAGCTAGTGCCTGCTTTCTTAAGTGCATAACCAGCAGCGTCTAAACGTATACTTTTAATATTATTTTCAGAAAACGTTTTTAAAATGCGTAATAAATAGTCTTTACCAAGTTCAGATGTAATATCTATATCTATTTGATTGTCAGTAAATGTTGTCCAGAAATCTGCACTTTCATTATTAGGTAACGCAAACGTTGTAAAACAACTACCGGGTCTAGGACGATATATTTTTTCAAATTCTTCTGAACTTAAGCCGTTAGGGAACACTTTATCTTTTGTTAAAAATAGATCCCAATAAGGAGACTCCTTACCGTTTTCTAATACATCTTTAAACTCTTTAGACTGAGCTGACATGTGGTTTACAATCAGATCAGCCATCAGTTCATAGCCTTCACCCAATTTTTTGACATCATTCCAGTCGCCTAGTCTGCTGTCAACCTGGGTATGATCTATAGGATCAAAACCTGCATCACTGCCATCTATTGGATAATAAAACGGCAACAAATGAACACCTGAAAACAAATTTGCAAGTTGATCATTTAAAATATTACTTAACGTTTGGGTATCTGACCCTGTTAGTCTATCAATATAGGTCATTAACTGAACATTATTTTTCATAAGTTTACCATTAAATTTTAAGTTGC
>DPHE01000080.1:1130-4643 GCA_003521815.1 Colwellia sp. | reverse complement strand
AAGAATTAAACAAGCTATAAATTCTACAAGTTATCAACTGACTAAAAGCATTTTATTAAATAGTATTGAAATGGGTCACTATCAATACTAAAAAACCTTAACTATTTTATTTCATCTATAGTTGAGAATGTAGCCAATAGGAATCATAAAAATGACAACAAAATCTAATACAACGCCGTTATCCTTTAAAGAAAAAGTTGGTTATGGGATGGGAGATATGGCTTCGAACTTCTATATGGGGTTCTTTGCACTGTTTCTGCTTTATTATTACACTGATGTATACGGTATTTCTGCCGCTGCCGCTGCAACGATGTTATTGGTGACCAAAATCATCGATGCCGTTAGTGATCCAGCGATGGGCTTGCTTGCTGATAGAACAACAACTAAATGGGGTAAATATCGTCCATACTTGCTTTGGATGGCTATTCCTTATGCCTTGCTAGGTTATCTTTTATTCTTAGGACCAGAATTTGGCGACACAGGAAAACTAATCTTTGCTTATGTATCTTATTCATTGGTTATGTTGGCTTATACGGCTATTAATGTTCCCTATTCAGGTTTAATGGCGGTTATTCACCCTGAATCAGGTGAACGTACCAAAGCGGCTCAATTCAGATTTGTTTTTGCTTCAATCGGCTCGTTAGTTGTTGGTGCTTCAGCGAAGCCTTTAGTTGAATTTTTTGGTGGTGGTGATGAATTACTCGGTTTTCGTTTAACGATCATCTTATTTGCTGTACTTTCGGTGGCTGTTTTTTGGTACACGTTTGCGGTAACAAGAGAAAGAGTAATGCCTAAGAAGCATGAGTCTAGTATCAAAGAAGATATGTCTTATTTACTAGAGAATAAGTCTTGGTTAATTCTTGTAGTCACAGGGATCTTTGTTGTAGTTGGCTTGGTTGCACGTTTTGCATCAATCGCTTATTACACAAAATACTATATGGGTGACGATGGTACGAATATATTCTTATGGATGGACGCAACAACGCTTATTATTTCATGTGGCTTGCTAGGACAGTTATTTGGCGCACTTATTACGCCAATGTTGGTAGCTCGTTTTGAGAAGCATAAATTAATGTTTTCTATTAACTTTTTACATGCAACCTTATTGTTCTTTGCCTTCACTATCTCGCCAGATAATCTTGCATTAACAACGATTGTTCACACATTAGGTATCATTACTTTTGGTATTACAATTACTTTATTATTCACAATGTATACCGATTGTGTAGAGTACGGTGAGTGGAAAACAGGTAGCAATAGCGCAGGTTTAACCGTATCGGCTTCTATGTTTTCATTGAAGTTTGGCTCTGCTGTAGGTGGTGCATTACCAGGTTTTATTCTGGCTTATTTTGGCTTTATTGCCAATCAAAGCCAAACGCCTGAGTCAATTGAAGGTATACGTTATATGTTTAATATATTGCCAGCAGTTTTCTTTTTAGCGGGTGCCGTGTTAATACTTTTCTATAAGATAGACCGTAATAAATTAATGCAAGTTGAAAAAGATTTAGCTGAGCGCCGTACTTAATTTAGCACAGTGTGATTAGGTAAAGGGCATGGTTTAACATGTATCATGCCCTTTACAACGCTATAGTAAATACAACCCAACCATCAAAAATAAAAAACCTTGTTTATCAATTAATTAATAAAAATATCAATTTAATTTAAAAAAAAACTTGCAAAAGACACTCATTTAATAGAATAATCAACTTAATCGATTAAGCTTATTATTCGTAACATAAGTATCTTTGATTATAAAAACATACTATAAAGAAACATGGGGTAACAAAAATGAAAAAAGTAACATATAAAAAATTATTACTAAGTACATTGGCTATGGCTATATGCTCTAGCTTAAGCGCAGCAGAAACAAACGTTACAGAAGAAGTCAAACAGAAAGGTATTGATTTTGAGCGAATCGTCGTTACCGGCTCTGTTGGTAAAGGCACAACGGTTATGGAATCAAGTGTATCTGTAAGTAGCATCTCTGCAGATCAAATTGAAATAGCGTCACCACGAAGCAGTGCTGAAGCATTCAGAAACATCCCAGGTGTTCGTGCTGAAGCATCAGGCGGTGACGGTAACGCTAACCTTGCAGTACGTGGTCTTCCTGTAGCCGCGGGTGGTGCTAAGTTCATGCAAATTCAAGAAGACGGTTTACCTATTCTACAATTTGGTGATATCGCTTTTGGTAACACAGATATTTTCTTACGTATAGATTCTACAATGGATTCTATTGATGCTATCCGTGGTGGCTCTGCATCAACACTTGCTACAAACGCCCCAGGCGGCATTATTAACATAGTGAGTCAAACGGGTGAAGGTGAAGGTGGCAGCGTAGCGACAACAATCGGTTTAGATTACGACTCTACTCGTACAGATTTTCAATTTGGCGGCGAGATTAATGACTCAACCTATTTCCATATTGGTGGCTTCTACCGTCAAGGTGAAGGCGTACGTGATACTGGTTATACGGGTAACAAAGGTGGTCAAATTAAAGCGAACATCACTAAAGAATTTAGCGATGGTTACGTTAGACTTTATTTTAAACACCTAGATGACACTACCACAGCATATTTACCTATGCCTGTTCACGCTGACGGTTCTTCAGTTGAAGGTTTTGACGCCTCTACTGGCACTCCTCATACCCCTTACCATACTTCAATGATCACAACTGATGGTGCTGGTAATGGCCGTCTTGCTGACATGCGTAATGGCATGAGCCCTAAAGTGGATTCTTTTGGTTTTGAAGCAGTATTTGATTTAGGCAATGACTGGTCTGTTGAAAACAGAATGCGTATTTCTCGTACTTCTGGTAGCTTTACTGGCCCATTCCCTGAAAGTATTCAAGGGAGTCAAGACTTAGCTGAGAATATAGCGGGTGCAGGTGCAACATTAACGTACGCAAATGGCCCACAAGCAGGTGATGCTTATACTGCGACTAACCTAATGCGTATTCACTCGTTTGATGTTGAAATGACTAATCTAGACTTTATGGTTAACGATTTCAAATTAACGAAAACAATTAACGATACTAGCTTTACTGTTGGTTTATATAACTCGTCTCAAACCATTCAACAATCTTGGTTATGGAACTCTTACTTATACGAAGTAAAAGGCCAAGATGCTGCACTTGTTGATGTAACTGCCGCTGACGGTACAGAATTTTCTCAAAACGGTGTAATTGGTTATGGTGTGCCTGCATGGGGTAACTGTTGTACTCGTAATTACGATTTACAATATGAAGTTACAGCGCCTTATGCTTCGTTTAGCACAAGTTTTGATAACATAAACATTGACGGTAGTGTTCGTTTTGATAGTGGCTCTGCAACAGGTTCTTTCTCAGGTGCAGCGCAATCTGCAGTTGACATGAACGGTGACGGTACTATACATCAAATCGAAACCAGTGTTTCAAATGTTGATAACGCTTCAGCTAACAACGTAAATTACGATTGGAACTACGTGTCTTATTCACTCGGTGGTAACATCAAAATCAATGATGATTTAGCCGCATTT
>DPHE01000080.1:383-798 GCA_003521815.1 Colwellia sp. | reverse complement strand
AACTCAAGAGCAAAACTTTGAAGCAACTAGCCAACAATTTTTTGACCGTGAATATGAGTCAAAAGGGATTGAATTAGAAACTACATACTACATTGGTGATTTTGATGTACGTGCTAACTTAACGTGGACTGATTCTGAAATAACTAAAGATGTCATTAATCCCGATGTAGTTGGTAACACACCAAGAAGACAAGCTGATGTTGTTTACTCAATAACAGGTCGTTACAACTTTGACGAAGGCTCTGCGGGTATTAACTTAATTGGTACTACTGATTCATTTGCTCAAGATAACTTTGACCAAACTGACCCTAACGCCCTTATATTAGACGGTTATGTTCAAACTAACGCCTTTGCTCAATACAACCTTTCAGATTCATTAAGTGTTTCTTTAAACATTAACAACTTATTTGAAACT
>DPHE01000080.1:0-218 GCA_003521815.1 Colwellia sp. | reverse complement strand
TGTTGGTATTACTGAAGCAGAAGATGCAACAGCAGCAACGGCTAAAACTATTATACGAGCAAGATCTATTCAAGGTCGTTCAACGACGCTGACGCTTAAATACGATTTTTAATCGATAATTTTTAAAACTAATAGTACAAATAATAACAAGCCCATTTTATATGGGCTTTTTTATTCAAAGGTGATTTTATGCTTTCTTTACTCAGTTATGGCGAAGT
>DPHE01000031.1:1114-7128 GCA_003521815.1 Colwellia sp. | reverse complement strand
ACCGATAAACATATTTTTGTATCCGTTCTTAACAATTATTTAAGGAAAAAAAATGAACGAAAAATTACTTTATAAACAAGATGGACACATAGTTACTCTGACTCTTAACCAACCTGAATTACGAAATCCTATTACCGATGTCGATTTCGTAGAGTTATTTGTAGACGCTATAGCGCGGATAAAAGCCGATTTATCCGTTCGTTGCGTCATTTTAACTGGTGCAGGTAAAGGGTTTTCATCTGGCGGAAATTTAAACCATATGCACGATCGTGTTGGAACCTTTAGTGGTGACGCCGTCACCATTGCAGATAACTATAAAAAAGGCATTCAACGAATACCCAAAGCACTGTGGGCACTTGAAGTACCTGTAATAGCTGCCGTCAATGGTCCTGCTTATGGCGCCGGTTGTGATTTAACATTAATGTGTGATATCCGTATTGCATCCAAAAGAGCCACTTTTGCTGAGAACTTTGTCAAGGTGGGTATTATTCCTGGTGATGGTGGCGCATGGCTATTACCCCGTCAAGTTGGTCTGTCACGCGCTGCAGAAATGGCATTTACTGGTGAACCTATCGATGCCAATACAGCATTGGCTTGGGGACTTGTGTCCAGAGTTGTCGATGCAGATCAACTCATCCCAGAAGCCAATGCACTCGCACAACGTATTGCAAAAAATCCACCAAGGCAATTACGCATGACCAAACAATTAATGCGGGAAGGAATGCACAGCAGACTTGATTCATTATTGGAATTATCTGCAAGTTATCAGGGGAGTTGCCATCAAACCGCCGATCATGCTGAGGCTGTAAATGCGCTGTTAGAAAAGCGTGAACCACTTTTCAATGGAACCTAATGCATACGGTTAATTAGGCTCAAAAAGCTGACAGAGGTAGGCAGATAAGTTATATATTCTGGCTACTTCTCATTAATCCAAGCTTTCTAATCGCGAAATATTTCCTTGTTAGATAGCTATCAACAAATACTTTGCTTTTTCAATGCAGTGGTGACTAAAAATCGCTGCTTTTTCATTCTCTTTTTTGCTTGATTGTTATATCATTGCGCCTAATCAAGTAGAGAGCTTCTTATCCACTTATATTTTCTAAAAAAGGTCAGCGATTATCAAACGCGTCATCAATTTATGTAAAAAGGTTTTTAGCAAAAAATCCAATAAAAAAACCGAAACAACTAAGGTAGTATCAACCCTAGAACAACCTATTGTTTTATCTCGAGATCAACATCCAGTTTCTAGGCAACTACTCAGCCCAAGCGCTTTAAAAGTACTCTATCGCTTAAATAAAGGCGGCTATGATGCTTATTTAGTGGGCGGCGGTGTTCGCGATATTTTATTGGGTTTGAAACCAAAAGATTTTGATATTGCCACTAATGCCACACCTGATGAAATTAAAGGCTTATTCCGAAATTGCCGTTTGATTGGTCGCCGTTTCCGTTTAGCACACATTGTTTTTGGCCGAGAAATTATTGAAGTGGCTACCTTTCGAGGTCATCATGACAGTGCTTCAGAGCAAGAACAAAGCTGTACTAAAACCTCAAAACAAAGTGAACATGGCATGTTATTGCGTGACAATATTTACGGCACTATAGACGAAGATGCCGAACGTCGTGATTTCACCATCAATGCGCTGTATTACTCGACTAAAGATTTTAAAGTGTATGATTTCGCTAATGGTGTAAAAGACGTTGAAGATAAGGTTATTCGCTTAATTGGTGACCCAGAAACACGTTACCGTGAAGATCCTGTACGTATGCTACGTGCTATTCGTTTTGCAACCAAGCTTGATATGGACATATCGCCTGAAACGCGTGCACCGATTAAAGAACTTTCAACATTAATGGCTAACATACCAGCTGCACGCATGTTTGAAGAGTTTTTAAAGCTATTTATTTCAGGTAAAGCTGTCGCTAACTATGAACAATTACGCAGCTATAATTTATTTACTTACTTCTTCCCTGCTGTGGATCAAGAACTGAATAAAGGTAATCAACTGCTAGAACGTTTTATTCTGCTTGCGATGGAAAATACTGACAAACGTTTGAACAACGACCAACGTGTTACACCTGCTTTCTTATTTGCCGCAATGCTTTGGTACCCGCTACAAAAATATATTCAACAAATTAATATTAATAATCAACTTGCCCCTCAAGATGCTTTTTTTGCTGCGTTAAGTGAAGTAATGCCTGAACAACAACGTAGTATTTCAATTCCTAAACGCTTTCAAGGTGTAATGAAAGATATTTGGATTTTACAAGAGAAACTTGCTCGTCGTGAAGGAAAACGTGCCTTTAAAAGCTTTGAGCATCCTAAATTTAGAGCGGGTTATGATTTCTTGTTATTACGCGCCGAAATAGAAAACACACCTGAACTGGTCGAATTAGCTAAATGGTGGACTGATTTTCAAGACGTTTCAAATGATGCTCGTATACAAATGATTAAAGGTATAAAAATACCGACAGGTAGCAAACGACGAACACCAAGAAAACGTAGAAAACCAGCTGAAAAAAGCAGTAATTCAAGTACTGATGGCTCAAATACAAATAGTTAACACGACGACTAGACATTATGCAATCCATTACAACAATTGCTTATATTGGCTTAGGTAGTAATTTAGCCGAACCAATTAAACAGGTACAAGACGCTATTGAAGAAATTAAAAAGTTAGAACATAGCCATGTCATTAACGTATCGTCATTATACTTGAGCAAACCAATGGGTCCTCAAGATCAAGATGATTATATTAATGCTGTTTTAGCGCTTGAAACATCGTTAGCTCCTATTGAGTTACTTGATGCCTTACAAATTATTGAAAATAAAGCAGGCAGAGTGCGTAAAGAAAATCGTTGGGGCGCACGTATTTTAGATCTTGATATTATTTTATTTGGTAACGAAAATATTAATACTGAGCGTCTTATTGTACCCCATTATGGCATGAAAACACGTGAGTTTGTTTTATTGCCTCTAGCCGAAATTGCTGCCGACTTAATGCTGCCATCCCCAGTCGCTGCAGATAGACAAAGTGTAAAATTTTTGAGCCAAAACATTGCTAATAACGCGATGGTAAAGCTAACGTTGTGTTGAAGGAATATTGCAGTTGAAAAAAAATTATGCCAAAGTACTGAAATAAATAATTGTCAAAAATAATGATAACAACACGTTATATTAAAAATCACACCTAAAACAGGTACCGCTGGAACAACTATGGCTAAAATAACCACATCCACCTTGTTAAAAATGAAACAACAAGGCGAAAAAATATCAACCATTACAGCTTATGATGCTAGTTTCGCTAAGCTATTCGATCAAGCCGGCATACACGCCATTTTAATTGGTGATTCCCTTGGTATGGTATTACAAGGCCAAGATGATACATTACCAGTCAGTATTGACCATATGGTTTATCACACCCAATGTGTGAAACGTGGCGTCGAAAACACTTTGATCATCGGTGACATGCCTTTTATGAGCTACGCTAATTTAGAGCAAGCCTTATCCAATGCAGCCAAGTTAATGCAAGCAGGCGCTAGTATGGTAAAAATGGAAGGTGGGGCTTGGCTGGTTGACACAATTAAAGCCTTGGTTGAACGAGGTATTCCCGTCTGCGCCCATTTAGGGTTAACGCCTCAGTCAGTCAATGTGTTCGGGGGGTTTAAAGTACAAGGTCGTGAAGAAGCAAAAGCGCAGCAAATGATCATAGATGCACAAGCATTAGAAGCCGCAGGTGCACAATTACTAGTATTAGAGTGTATTCCAGCCCCACTAGGTAAAGCTATCTCAGAAGCGATTACTATTCCAACGATAGGTATTGGCGCAGGTAAAGAGACCGACGGGCAAATATTAGTAATGCATGATGCTTTAGGTATTTCTTGCAGTTATATGCCTAAATTTTCTCGAAATTTCTTACAAGAAACAGGCGATATTAAAAAATCTATTGAATTATATATCAGTGAAGTAAGCCAAGGTAATTTCCCCGGTGAAGATCATATATTTAAATAGTGTCGAGTTTAGGGCACAGTCTAAAAATACAAACCGTTCAATAAGAGATAAAAATGAAAACAGTTGAAAGTATAAAAGAGTTACGTGCACAAGTTAAATCATGGCGCATGCAAGGTCTAACTATTGCTTTTGTACCGACCATGGGTAATTTACACGATGGGCATTTAGCGCTAGTTAAAGCCGCTCATCTTCACGCCGATAAAGTAATAGCCAGTATTTTCGTGAACCCAATGCAGTTCGGTTTAAGTGAAGACATTGATAATTATCCAAGAACGTTGGCCCAAGATAAAGCGAGCTTAATAAAAGTCGATGCTGACTTATTATTTACCCCTACCGCAGATATTATTTATCCAAAAGGTTTTGGTGAAAATAGCTATGTTGAAGTACCCAATATTTCAGATCTTTATTGTGGTGCCAGCCGACCTGGACATTTTCGCGGTGTCGCAACGGTAGTGTGTAAGTTATTTAATTTAGTTCAGCCTGACAGCGCTTGTTTTGGCTCTAAAGACTATCAACAGTTGCAAGTCATTCAAACCATGGTTGAAGATTTATCCATGCCTGTGGAAATTATTCCAGTAGAAATTATTCGTGAAACGTCAGGCTTAGCAATGAGTTCACGCAATGGTTACTTAACACCAGAAGAACTCGCAATAGCACCTGCGCTTTATCAAACCTTACAATGGTTAAATACTGAGTTGCGTAAAAACCATCAACCAAGAGACCATGCTGTACTAATAATGCAAGCAAGTGAAAAAATTGATAATGCGGGCTTGAAAACTGATTATATTAATTTATGTCATGCAAAAACGTTAGCACCGGCAACGCCAAATGACAAAGATATTGTTATTCTAGCGGCTGCTTATCTAGGTAAAGCTAGGTTAATAGATAACATGCCAGTAAGTCTGTAGTTCAAACAATTAATGGGTATTAATATTCTGATTATATTTCTACCCGTCATGAATAAAACACACTCACGTTATGCCCCTGCTCTTTAGTAAATATAGACAACCTCTATCGCTCTTTCGGTTTGGCACTCATATGAAGCCATCTCAAATTCTCGACAATTCCAAGGACGCTTTTCATAAATAGTACACATATAAGTGTCACGATCTAACGCTGAGCACCAACCATCTTCTAAACGTAACATTGTTTCACCGCCCCATTCATCAACAGCAATATGCTCGTAGGGAACACCTGTGTCTGTAACAAGTAGAACCTCTAAACGACAACAACAGGCCTGACAATTTGAACAGGTGATTTCCGTATCTGGTACCTTTTTAATATTAATAGCGATGCACATTATCAAATAGAATAATGGTGTATTTTACCCTAACTGAGCCAACTGTGTTGTCCTTATTTGTTCGCTTTATTTAACTTGAGGTATCGAATACGTTCCAACCACATGAGCGACAGCTTTTGGATCACCTTCAGAAAATAAAGAAACCTCTCCAACAATTAACGACTTCCCTACTTTGAGTAAATTACACTCACCAATAATATCTTTATCTGACGATGGCTTCCTCATAAAATTAATCGATAGACTCGTTGTAACCGCAAGAGGAATTATTCCAATTTCACCTAGAATAGCGACATATAAAGCACAATCTGCCACCGTCATTAAAACAGGTCCTGAGACTGTTCCACCAGGTCTTAATTCATCAAATCCAATGGTTTGTCTTACTACTGCTGATTTTTCTCCAATACTTTCTATTGTACATTTAGCCTGAGGAAAGTCTGTTTTCATAAACGCAGTTATTTTATCTTTAACGGTTACAGTCGTTATCAAGGTAGTTCTCCGAAAGTTAATACGAAAATAACAGGCTAATATTACTGGCTTAACGTGCTTAGTAAACCTAGCCAACTATTTTTATTCTATTTTATTTAACAGTGTAAAGAACTAAAATCCATTTATATACGTATAAAAGTAAATAACCAACCGGATAGTAATTAAAATGTTTTCATTCTTTAAGAAAAACCCAGTAAAAAAATTAAATACACTCTATGA
>DPHE01000031.1:427-887 GCA_003521815.1 Colwellia sp. | reverse complement strand
TGCTGAAGCTGAAAAGATAGCCATTCAAATACAAGAATTAGAGAGATCAAAAAACACACTGAAACCGGAATAATAAATATCCATTGGCTATAGTAATATAGGTAAGTGCCTATTCGATTTAACTTATGGCATCCAAGACTTGTTAAATGCCTTTAACACGAATGGCAATCGTTTATATCTGCTGTAATTTATAATTTTTGGATTGAAAGCGGGTAACACTGTGCATTAATCCTGGTTGAACTTAGCACTGTGTTTGTTTTGTTTTGTTTTGTTTTGTTTTGTTTTGTTTTGTTTTGTTTAGGAGAAAAGCAAGTAACCGCTTGATTTACAAGCGGTTACTTTGAATGGTTGAGTTGACACATAAGCCGGGTTTTGTATCTTTTCAGAAGAAAAGTGACAATCATTCGTCTAGGCCTTAAATCGCTCTAAGGCTCAAGCAACCTACCCGGTTTCCACGCGA
>DPHE01000031.1:0-222 GCA_003521815.1 Colwellia sp. | reverse complement strand
ATGAAACCCTATTTGGTCTTGCTCCGGGTGGAGTTTACCCTGCAATTACTGTTACCAGCAATCCGGTGCGCTCTTACCGCACCCTTTCAGCCTTACCTGTGAAATTTCCAAAGAAACAACCATCGGCGGTCTTCTCTCTGCTGCACTTGTCGTCGGCTTACGCCGCCCAGGCGTTACCTGGCACCCTGCTCATTGGAGCCCGGACTTTCCTCCCCTCGCTAA
>DPHE01000083.1:7707-8166 GCA_003521815.1 Colwellia sp. | reverse complement strand
GATGCAAGTAATAGTTTTTTAAATTTATTCATTGAGAGTTCCCATTGTGTTATTGTATTTTGTTTATAAAGCTGAGCTCTTATGTCCCTTACGCTTCTATTTTTTTACGGCTTTTTTAACGCTGTATTACTACAGTGCTTTTGAATTTAACGTCAAACTAGTGTTAAATTATTTTCTGCAGACAAGTTAAGATTAATTGCCTTTAAAATATATAGGACTAAAGTCTAAAATGTTATTTTTATGTTGGTACTTTAGTCTAAATCCGAGGTTTTTCGCTCTATAATTGAGGTTAATTCGCCTTCAAATCCTGTTTGCAACACAGCGCAAACAAATTTTGGTACAAACAGAGTCAATGGAACATAGTGCCTAATTTCACCGGCATAACATTTTACCGGCATAACATTTCAGCGGTAGCGTTTAATTATTGCCAGTGTTGATATGTCTCCGTTATATAGCTAA
>DPHE01000083.1:4864-7536 GCA_003521815.1 Colwellia sp. | reverse complement strand
ATAGCTAAGTGCTTGTTGCTTCCTTTTATAAAATCATATCGTTGAGTAATACCTTGTCGGTACTCGCTTTGTTTGCCATTTGAGCAAGTAATAATTCAGCGGTGGCAATGGCATCATTTAACGCATTATGGCCATGGTGAGCAGGGAGTTGATATTGACTGCGTAAATTTGATAAACGTAATTCAGACGGATCATAAGCTATATTGCGTTTATCCAATTGCCGTTTCGCCACTACTAAGGTATCAATCATAGGGAAATCTGGCATAAAACCATACAGCTCAAGGCAAGCTTGTTGTAAAAATTGCCGTTCAATTCTGGCGAAATGCACTAACATTACTTTGCCTGCCAAGGCTTTTAATAATTGTTCTACTACAATACCTAGTGGTTGCCCTTGTTCTTTTTGATCATCGGTAATTTGATGTATTATCACATTACTTTCTGCCAGTTGTGTTTTCGCTTTAATTATTTGATGGTAACTGGAATTGAGTTTTATTTGTGCGTGCTTTAGTGACACAAAGCCCACACTGAGTAATTTATCGGCTTTAGAATCAAGTCCGGTGGTTTCAAAATCTACTGCTAATATAGGCAGTTCAGCTAGCGGGGTGTTAAGCGCAGGAAAAGGCACCGACAAAAAATCGTGTAAAGGGCCGCTTGGCACTTTTTTTAAAAGTTTTTTTCGTTTGGCTTCA
The DNA here is from genome assembly GCA_003521815.1 of Colwellia sp. GTDB lineage: Bacteria > Pseudomonadota > Gammaproteobacteria > Enterobacterales > Alteromonadaceae > Colwellia. Next base: position 6,847 of record DPHE01000083.1, on the reverse strand, counting down.
TAGCCTGCAAACCAATTGATTAGTGTATTAATAGCCATTAAAAGCTCGCTTGTCTTGCGTCTTGCAGTGTTTTGATCACGTTGAACGCATCTTTTAAATGCTCTCGCTCTAATTTTGATAATTCTTTTGGGGATAAGTAATTGTCAGGCTCTAGCCCTCGCATCAACTGATTGGCTTGGTGTTTTACGCGTAAAACGCCTAAAAACTCATACGCATCAATAAGGTTGTCTGCCGATGATTGGGTAATAGCCTCAGAGCCAGCCGCTTGTTTAATGCGTTCAATAGTATTCACCGCGCTAACGCCTTCACAAAGCGCATAAATACGCGCAAGATCAACAATAGGCGCAATACCATTGTGTTTAAGATCTAAGGTGTTTTTGTGTTTACCGTTTTGTTTTAAAACAAAATCACGGAAAAACCCCAGAGGGGGGCGCAAGCCTAACGCATTTTTTGATAAATGTGCGATAAACAAACTATTTTTTTGCGTTTTTTTGAGTAACTTTTCGCGAACAGTGCCCAGTAAACTGGTGTCTCCACAAATGGTATCTAAATCAAAAAATACACTCGCGTTTAATAAGGCTTCTGGGGTGGGTGTATCAACCCAACGATCAAAGTATTGTTGCCACACTTTTGTGGGCTGACGCCATTTGGGGTTGGTGGCCATTATATCGCCAGGGCAATAAATAAACCCACAGCTAGCTAAGCCATCACACACAAAATGGGCTAACTTTTCAAACCATGCATCATCGTCTGGCTTCATAGAATCACAAATTATGAGGCCATTGTCTTGATCTGAATGGGCTAGTTGTTCTTGTCTTGCTTGTGATCCGGCTGCAATCCATGCGTAGGGAACGGGTGCTTGACCATATTTTTCTTCGGCCATTTCAATTAAACGTTTAGTAAAAGCCATTGTTATGGCACTAATAGTTTTACCCACATGATCCGCACTAGTGCCTAACTTCGCTAAGCGAATTTGTAATTTGGGCAGTAACTTACCAATGTCTTTTAATTCTTCTCGATTCTTCGCTTTATGGATAATATTAGAAAAATTGACGGCATTATGGCCTTCATTATTCATTAAATCAGTGGTCGTTATCATGCCAACGACCTTTCCTTTCTGTGTTACCGGTAAATGGTGTATGCGTTTGGTGGTCATGGTCATGAGCGCATCATAGGCATTGTTTTTTATGTCTATTGTGCTGATGTTTTGCGTCATTATTTCGCCAATGCTCGTGCTAACAGGTAATCCTTGGGCAACGCATCGGCGGCGAATGTCTTTATCAGTGACTATGCCAATAAAGGTTTTGTTATCAAGTACCACTAAGCAAGTATAGCCATGTTCGGTCATTTTTATTGCCGCAGCTTGAATACTTTGAGTAGCGTCGATGCCAACGACAGGCGAATGATAAAAATCACTCACGGAGGTATTCATCAAAGAAGACGAAATGACAGCCTCTTCATTAACCTTAGACATTCTTTGTTTGAGTCGTTGCGCTGAGTTATAGCTGAAATAGTCATCAATACTTGGGAATTGTTTGGTCAGCTCACGTATCACTTCGCAATTAAGGCTATAGATTAAGCAGTCTTCGTCAGCTTGTATTAGTCGTTGCTCTCTTTGTTGAATATTATTTGGTAGGTGTAATATTTGTTTACAAAATTCGGTGCATAAATCGCCTTCTCCTAAACGAGAAATTAGTTCACCATTGCTAGTCGAACAACTGAGTGCACCTTTACGGACAATATATAAACGCGGTTCAATGATGCTGTCAGGCGGTAAGGTTTTTCCTTTACGCACGTAATTAATACTTAACTCTCGTATTAGCCGAGCAAGGGCCAGTTGAGGTAAGCTGTCAAAGGGGGGGATGCTTTTTATAAAGCGTGAGATTTCAGAAAGTTCAATATCCATTATTAGTGTTACCTGCATCTAGGAGATCCTGTAGGTTAGCATCCGAGCTAACGCTATACCTATGCTTACTACCTTGG
>DPHE01000083.1:0-4718 GCA_003521815.1 Colwellia sp. | reverse complement strand
TACCTATGCTTACTACCTTGGGTAGTAGTGATTAATTTAGAGTGGTATCTCTGTGCAGTCAACCATCTAAATGAGTAAAACGCTAGAAAGCCCCTTAATACCGGTTGTTTCTCTGTGCAACCCCTTATAAAACGTCAATGTGATCAATATGATCAATATTCTAGACTAAAGTGTAATATCCGAAAAAAAAAAAGCTTGGTAGATTAGCCTCAGTGAAAGTTGACTATGGATTTTTGTCTCTGCCTTGTTGTGTTTAAGGTACTGACAGCAATCTATAACTAAACTTTTTCTGAGATTTATTACATTAAGTGTTTTTCAGTAATATTAGCGTAAAATAATATTAAACGTTAATTCCGTAATAAAAATTAAAACAACGTCGTTAGGAGACTATTGTGGAAAATAAAGAAACATATTGGTCGGAAAATATCCGTATCATCTTTATCTGTCTTGCAATCTGGTTTGTAGTTTCATTTGGTTTTGGCTTACTACTTGTAGAGCCGCTAAATGCAATTCAATTAGGTGGGTACAAACTTGGTTTTTGGTTTGCACAGCAAGGTGCTATTTATTCATTTCTTGGTTTAATATTTTGGTATGGCTACAAAATGAATGTTCTTGATAAAAAATATGCACAGGAGAACAAATAATGGAAGAGTTAAAACTCTATACTTACATCGCAGTATTTGGCACATTTGCATTATACTTTGCGATTGCTTGGTGGGCTCGTGCGGGTTCAACCAGTGATTTTTACGTAGCGGGCGGTGGTATTACCCCAATGCAAAACGGTATGGCAATTGGTGCCGATTGGATGAGTGCAGCGTCATTTATTTCAATGGCTGGTTTAATTGCTTTCTTAGGTTACGGTGGCTCAGTTTTCTTAATGGGTTGGACAGGTGGTTATGTATTACTAGCCATGCTACTTGCACCTTACATGCGTAAGCATGGTAAGTTCACAGTACCTGAATTCATTTTTGATAGATATTACTCAAAAGCTGCGCGTATTGTTGCTGTTGTTTGTTTAATTATTGCATCAATCACTTACATCATCGGTCAAATGAAAGGTGTGGGTGTTGCTTTCTCTCGCTTCTTAGAAGTTGATTACGGTTTAGGCTTAGCTATCGGTATGTTCGTTGTTTGGGTATATGCTGTACTAGGTGGTATGAAAGGTATTACTTACACGCAAATCGCGCAATATGTAGTAATGATTACTGCTTATACTATTCCAGCAATCTTTATTTCATTCCAACTAACGGGTAACCCAATTCCACAACTAGGCTTAGGTAGTACTTTAGCTGATGGTAGTGGTGTTTACTTGCTTGATAAATTAGATCTTGTTGTTACTGAGTTAGGCTTTAAAGAATATACAACAGCTAACCTAGGCGGAACATTGAATATGTTCGCTTATACTATCTCTCTTATGATTGGTACTGCGGGTCTTCCTCATGTAATTATGCGCTTCTTTACTGTTCCTTCAGTAAAAGCAGCACGTCAATCAGCAGGTTATGCACTAGTTTTCATCGGTTTACTTTACACCGTTGCTCCAGCAGTTGGCGCTATGGCTCGTCTTAACTTGATGAATACTATTGAACCAGTAGCTGGTGAAAACCTTGCTTATGCTGAACGTCCTCAATGGTTCAAAGACTGGGAAAAAACTGGTTTATTGAAATTTGAAGATAAAAACGGCGATGGCTTAATTCAGTATACATCTAATAAAACAGATGCTCCGATAACCATTACAGGTTCGGTTTCTGGTAAAGAGATTGTATTACTTCCAAATGAAATGGTTAAAGTTGACCGTGACATTATGGTACTAGCTAACCCGGCAATTGCTAATTTACCTAACTGGGTAATCGCGTTAGTTGCTGCTGGTGGTCTAGCTGCTGCATTATCTACTGCGGCTGGTTTATTGTTAGCAATATCTTCATCTATCTCACATGATTTAATGAAAGGGGTTTTAACACCTGATTTATCAGAGAAAAGTGAATTAATGGCAGGTCGTATCGTTATGACTATAGCAATATTGATTTCTGGTTATCTTGGTATGAATCCTCCAGGATTTGCTGCAGGTACGGTTGCATTAGCCTTTGGTTTAGCTGCATCAAGTATCTTCCCAGCATTAATGATGGGTATTTTCTCTAAGAAAATGAGTGGTAAAGCAGCAGTTTCAGGTATGGTTGCAGGTATCGGTGTAACAATGTTGTATGTGTTCCAACACAAAGGCATCATGTTTATTCCAGGTACTTCATTCCTAGGTGACTCAGGTCCTAACTGGTTCTTTGGCATATCGCCTAACGCTTTTGGTGCAGTTGGCGCACTAGTTAACTTTGCAACAGCTTTCATCGTTCTTCAGTTTACTGGTCCAGCTCCAGCACATATTCAAGCACTTGTTGAAAATATGCGTGCTCCAGGTGATGCTCCGGCAGCACACGATCACTAAGATGATAACTTCAATATTTACTGATTAAATATTGAATAAAATCTAAAGAATAAAAAGCTAGACGGCAATTTTTTAAAGAGTCGTCTAGCTTTTTCTGTTAAATTACCTCCCTGTTATAATAAATGGATAATAAATAGAAAATAATATGAATAAACATCTTAAAGTTGCTTTTATGGTTGCGCCTATTCTTGCTATATTAGGTTTTGTTGGTGCGGATTTCTACGAGGAAAGTGAAGCCGAGAAAGAAAAATTTATCCAGTTAGTACCAGAAGGGCATTGCGATATAATTAATAACAGTTGTGTACTTACATCAGGTGAGTTTAAAGTGAATATTTCTGATGAAGAGGGTGTTACCGAAGTAAACTCGACTTTTCCATTAGATACTGCAACGCTATTTTTAGTGGATAAACACGGCAATATGACAGCTTACCCATTAGGTATGCAAGAAAGTCCTTATTATTGGCGCAGCAAAACACAATTAAACAGTTTTGTTCGTAATAAAGGTGATAGTTACAAATTACGTTTGATTGCTAAAATCAAGGGTGGTCAATATATCAGTGAGTTTACTACTCAAACGGCTAAGTAGTGGCGAATCATCAACTTTAATTAACGAGTAAAAGGCGTACCACTGCTTTTTTGCATGTTTGAATAGTACTCTTGTATCTTCAGTTATCTCTTCGGCCAGCACTTTTTCGTGATAAGCATTGAAATACCACAAGGCATTAATAAAGTAACAAAACAATAGATAGTGATTGAGTAATAGCGGTTCAACACTTACAGATGATTGAATTTCGTATTGCTCAATAATTATTGTGATTTCATCGCTGTCCAGATTGTTTACGGCTGTAAACATCGCTAAATCATATTCAACAGGTGCAGTACAAGCACACTCATAATCTATTAACCAAGTGTGTTGCGCTTGAGTCATTAATATATTACTAAAATTCAAATCACCATGACAACAAACACCCTTTCGACTGATACTCAGTGGCTCAATGATTAATTCTGCAAGCTGTGATAGTGCTACTTTTTGTGATTTTGGATAATGTGAGTTATTGATAAGTGAGTTAATTATATCTTTGGCCGAGAGTTCAGCAGGCTTTATATTCAGTTGATGGCATTGCACCATCAACTTCATTGCATGATTTATTTTATCATTGGTCTTTAGTGTACTCTGCGCTATATTGCTAGCGTCAATAAAGTTAGTGATTAGCCACTGTTTATCATGGTAAATCAGGTTTGGACTGAGACCAGACTTACCTGAATACTCGGTTACGGATACTTCGGTATCATTGCTGATGGTTTTAGCAAAATAGACCTTGTTATCAGCAGTCACTTTAAAGCAATGTTGGCTAAACCCTGACGCGATTATTGAAATACTGTCTACCTGGGTAAAACAAGGTAAAGCGCTGAGTGCATCTTTCATTGTGTTAACCCGCAACGATGTCAGATAAATTTATTTTATTTGCTTTTGATTCTTTATAAATAGCGTGCCACTTGACGTAACCATAGGCGGCAATGATGACATAAATGATAAATAACACGGTGGTAGGTACCAAGCCTTTTTCTATATAAAGATAAATAGAAACAGCATCAATAACTATCCAATACAACCAGTTTTCTAGTACTTTTTGAGTGACTAAATATGTCGCGAATACAGCGAAAACGGTGGTAAAAGTATCGAGGTATGGGAAGGCTGCAGGGGTATAGTTGGCTATGATATAACCTAAAGTCAAAGATATTACGGTTAAGATAAGACAAATTTTTAAATGGCTGTTACCTGACCAAGAAATGATAGATAAAGACGAATTATTTGAGGGTTGATTTTGAACCGGACTTGTTGACGTGTTTTTTTGCCAAGCCCAATAACCATAAACAGCCATCACTAAGTAATAAACATTGAGTGCGCTGTCCATTAATAGCAGCACATCATAAAAAATAGCCGTATATAATGCAGTACTAATAAAAGCAGCAGGCCAGCACCACAATGAACCTTGTGCAGCTAAAATTATATAGGCGAGCGCAAGTAAGCATAGCAACAAGTTCTAGCCAAGGGAGAGCCGAAAGGTAATTACCTAAGCTAACAAGTAAACTCAGACACTAGCTTTCTGCTTCTACTTGTAAACGGTCACCATTAATAAATTTACAAACAAATACGGCGGAATTTGTCGTGCTATGCACCTGTTTCATCTCGCGCATTACGTTGCTTACCGCTAAGATCATAATCACCAAATACTTGTGTGCTCATACCATTAGTTACAACGTTTAAGCCTTCAACTTGACG
>DPHE01000043.1:26446-51197 GCA_003521815.1 Colwellia sp. | reverse complement strand
ATAAATAATGACCTAATGCGGTATTAAAAATTAAATTTAGTTATATCACCCAAAGAAACCAGTGCTAGAATGCGCAACTATAAAAAATTAATGGGATGAGTTATGAAATATGTTGTTTTGGTTTTACTTGCATTGGCGGTATTCTTTTACTCGAGATACTCGAATAATAAAGATTCAGTATCTTCGGTTGAAAATGTTTCTATAGGTCAAACTTTTCTAACACAAAATAAAGCGGTAGAAAATGTTGTTGAAACGGATTCGGGATTGCAATATCAAGTATTACAACGAGGCAAAGGAACTGAACATCCATCTGCCAGTTCAAAAGTAACCGTGCATTATCACGGTACTTTATTAGATGGTACTGTATTTGATAGCTCAGTAGATCGTGATAAACCTATTAGCTTTGGCTTAAATCAAGTTATACGCGGTTGGACTGAAGGTGTTCAATTAATGGTTGTTGGTGATAAATTTAAATTTTTCATTCCTTCAACCTTAGGATATGGCGATAAAGCTGCTGGAAAAATAGCACCGGGTTCATTACTTATTTTTGAAGTGACACTATTAGAAATTAAATAATTCAATAGAACACTGATGTCACACTTGTATTGGGGCAAGAGTGATTTGAATACGTTATGATAATCCATAGTAACATTTATTAAAGATAACTATGAGTATTGAAAATAACTATGACTATTAAGGACAACTATGAAAATTTGGGTTGATGCCGATTCTTGCCCTGTTGTAATAAAAGAGATTTTATTTAAAGCAGCTGAACGCACAAAAATAACAACAACCTTAGTGGCAAATCATCATATTCGAATACCCCCATCAAAAGTTATTCACTTTATGCAAGTGAGTGCAGGTTTTGATATTGCTGATGATGAAATAGTAAAACGCGTGGAAAAAAATGATTTGGTTATCACGTCAGATATTCCACTTGCCGATGAAGTGATAACGAAGTCAGGTATCGTGTTAAGTTCAAGAGGTGAGTTATTTACCAAAGAAAACATAAAGTCTCGACTCAACATTCGAGACTTTATGGACACCATGCGGGCTAGTGGAGTGCAAACTGGTGGGCCAACACCGTTAAACCAAGGTGACAGACAAGCATTTGCCAACCACTTAGACACTATTTTAATGCGCTATCAAAAGTCACAGACTAAATAGATACTCTTCTATACTATCTATTTAGCACGGTATTATATTTTATTAAGGTAATTTTACTGACTCACTAGATTTCGGTTGTTTCAATATAAGCGCTTTAATTTCTCTTAACTCGTGTTCCAATTTTTCAATTTGAGCACGACTTGCGGGCTCTCCCCCTTCATTACTTTCACCATGTTGTTCTGCACGGAAGTTCTCATGCTCTTTACTCATGATTTCAAGTACAGTGCCCACCATCATATTTAAGAAAACAAAAGCGGTTAAAAAGATAAAACTTAGATAATAAATCCAGCTCAAAGGGTGAACTGCCATGGTTTCATACATTATGTCGGTCCAATCTTCAAATGTTGCCACCCTAAACAAGGTTAACATTGAGATTGATACATCTCCCCACAGCACTTCATTGATTTGATTAAAAAACATGCTTCCGATTGCGGCGTAGATATAAAAAATAACGAACATTAATAACGCAATATAGCCCATGCGCGGGATAGCTTTAAGCAGTGCATTAATTAACAAACGTAATTCAGGCACCATAGACACTAACCTTAATACTCTAAACACGCGGAGTAATCGTGCTAACAGAACACCAGAGCCACCGGTAGGAATCAAACTACCAATAACAATTACCGTGTCAAAAATATTCCAACCATTATGGAAAAATTTCTTTTTCTTGGGGGAAGCTAGATAGCGAATAACAATTTCTATCACAAAAAAAATTGTGATTGCCAAGTCTAGTAGTGCTAATACGGCAACAAAATGCGTGGGTAAATCATGCGTTTTCACACCAATTAATAACGCAGATAATAAAATGACGGCAATAATAATGCCTTGAAAAATTTTACTTGAATCAATTTTTTTTAGGCGACGCTGCGCACGAAAAACAAAGCTAGCCATATTATCTATTTGCACCTACAGCTGAATCACTAACAAACGGGTTATTACGGCGCTCTTGACCAAACGTACTCATAGGCCCATGACCTGGAATAAAACGAACATCATCACCCAGAGGAAATATATTATTACGAATAGAATTGATTAAGGTTGCATGATCACCACGAGGGAAATCTGTTCTACCTATTGAACCTTTAAATAAAACATCCCCTACTTGGGCTAATTTTGATTCACGATGGAAAAACACTACATGACCAGGTGTATGTCCAGGACAAAAGTAAACTTCTAAGGTGATATTACCAAAAGCAACGGTATCACCTTGGTTCAAAAATCGATTAGGTGTGAATAATTCTGCATGAGCAAAACCAAAACGCTGCTTTTGATCTTCAATTCTATCTATCCAGAATTGATCTTCTTTATGGGGACCTTCAATTTCAACACCGTAGTGCTTTGATAAAGCGTCTGTTGCGCCAGCATGATCAATATGAGCATGGGTAAGAAGCACTTTAACTAAGGTTAGTTTATGTTTATCAATGGCAGTAATCACTTTATCCAGATCACCTCCGGGATCAACTACCGCAGCTTGCATCGTTTCATCGCACCAAAATAAAGTACAATTTTGTTGAAAAGGCGTAACAGGAATAATTTGATGTTGCAGCATAAGAGACTCTTTAAAGAAGGCCAAGAAAATTTTGACGATAATAACATAAATAACCAAGATTAAATCACCCTTAATGTGTCTCAAAATTAATAATTAATAATTAATAATTAATACTTCTTCCCTCAGCTTTACCCAGGCAACTTTACTCGATAAGATCACAAACTATAAAATTTACCCTAATAATTATAAGCACGATGTCATCATCCCTATTATCCGTGACTCATTTCATTCTCGGCTTGGTTTTAGCTGCTGCCGGATCTGCCATTGGTTTAGGTAATATTTGGGGATTTCTAACCCAAGCAGCTAACAACGGGTGTGGCGCCTTTTTATTCGTCTACCTTTTTGTAACGATATTACTGGCCGTGCCAGCACTTTATGCTGAGGTTTATATTGGTAATCAAGCGCAAAAAGTCCCGGTAAGTGCGTTAATGCAAGCGTGTGGTAAGCGTTTTAAAAAGACAGACCGTAACGCCGGCATTACAGGTGTAGTAGGCGTTTTTATTATTCATCAAGGTGTTCATGCGGCGATCGAGCGTTGGTATGGACGATTAATGCCCCTGTTATTATTAATGTTAATAGGTTTAGTTATTTATATTTTGCAACAATATAGCGCACAAGAAGGTGTTGCCCTTTACTTAATTCCAGATTTTAGCCAAGTATTAAAACCAAAATTAATTGTTTCAGCAATGGGGCAAAGGGCAATCAACTTACTGATATAACCACACTACAACGTAATGCTAAATTAAAGGTTTTTGGATTTTATTTACGCTATTTCCCCTTGTTTTGCTGAGCATCGTTTTCATTAATGTTACCTTTTAATGTTGCTAAAAATTAAAGGCTTATAAATAAATTAACATTGGGCATTAACTATCATCAGAAATAGCTTTATCTGCAGTCGCTTCTTCTTTTAGTTCAACCTGCTCTATTTTTTCAAAACGACTGGAGATTTTATCCGCCGAGGTATGAATTTGTTTCACATCCACTGCCGCTTGATCGATATGTTTAGCTAGACTAGCAAAACGCCCTTTAAATCGATTGAAATCTTGCGCTAAATCAGATAAGTGTGCTTGAATGATATGTATTTGTTTACGAGTCGCTTCATCTTTTAATACCGATCGCGCTGTCGTTAAAATAGCCATTAAGGTGGTAGGAGACGCTAACCAAACTCGTTTTTTATTTGCAAAGTCTACCAAATTACTTTGATGACCATGAATTTCAGCAAAAATAGCTTCTGCGGGAATAAACATGATCGCGCCATCAGCCGTTTCATTATCAATTAAATATTTGTCACTGATATCATTAATATGTTTTTTAATATCAATTTTAAACTGACGTTGTGCCGACTTCCTATCAGAATCTGCTTGTTCAAAGTCCATCATTTTACGGTAGTTTTCTAATGGAAACTTAGAATCAACCACCACGTTACCCGTTGGTTTCGGTAAAAATAATACGCAATCTGCAATTTTACCATTTGATAAGGTATGTTGTAGTTTAAAGCTTTGCTCCGGTAAAACATTACGAATCAACGAGTTTAACTGTACTTCACCAAAGGCGCCTCGAGAGCGTTTATCATTTAATACCTCTTGTAAGCTGACTACATTAGTTGATAATTCGGTGATCTTTTTTTGCGCGTCGTCAATTAATGCTAATCGCTGTAAAATATCGCTAAATGTCTTAGTGGTTTTTTCAAAGCCTTCTGCTAAACGTTTTTCTACCTGGCCGCTAATCTCTTGCAAGCGTTTATCTGTCGCTTGGGTAAGTACATCTATGCGCTTAGTCATATGCTCACTACTTTGCATTAACGACTTACTCAGCTCTTCTCTATTTGCTTGCGTTGTTTTATTGAGATGATTAATTAACTGCTCAAGTGTTTTATTTTGATTATGACTTAGGTTATGGTTAAGTTGCTCTTTCTGGCTACTCAACTCTCTTAATAACTTAAGTCGTAAATCAGCCATTTTTTGTTCAAAAACACTAGCGAGTTGTAATTGTTGCTTATCAAAGCATTGTGCTAATACATTATTTTGTGAATTTGAAAAAAGCTCAATCGTTGATTGTAATTTAGTTATCTGTGTACTTTGTCTCACAACAAATAATAGTACTAATAATAAAACTAGTAATGAACAGATGAGAAAAAACACCAAAAATTCAGGCTGTTGTAAAGACGATATCATATAAGCAAACCAAAACACTGTAAATAATACCAGTCATTTAATCATGGTTTTTCATTTACAACCAGCTATTTTCATCACCATCTAACGGATTACACCTGATAAGTACTTAGCTGAAGTTATTTAGAAAAAATAGCTAATCAAAGGCGATTACCGAGTTTAATGCAGCTTTCGTTGCAATCTTTAGTAAAGAATAGAGACTCACGGTCATATAATCAATAACGGGATTGCACATTATCACGTCATCCTTAAAATGGTTTTGAAATTGAAAACAGCTAGGTGTTTTTATTAACAACTATTAATGATAAAATAAATCTATTATTACCCAAGCGATTTATTGTCGCTATATTATGTATTTGTAGAGAAAAAAATGAAAACCCATTTCGATGAATTATTAGACTTTCCCACCGTATTAAACTTTAAGGTAATGGGTGTCGCCTGCGATGAATTACCTGATTTAATTATTGCTGAAATACAAAAGCATACACCTGGCGATTACGTGCCAAAATTGCGCCCTAGTTCTAAAGGTAATTATATTGCGGTGTCAGTCGCGGTCACTGTCACTAGCAAAGAGCACATTGAAAAAATTTATGAAACAATCAATACTATTGAACAAGTTCGTTACGTTTTATAATTGTTAGACGGTAAATTAAGGTATATTTCTCAAAAAATTAATAAGGTTTTCTCGTGAACAGCGCATTGATAATTCGACAACTATCGATCATGAACTACAGTACAGTTTGGCATGCTATGCAAAACTTTACTGATAATCGCGATGATAAAACTTGTGATGAACTGTGGTTAGTTGAACACCCTCCCGTTTTTACCCAAGGGCAAGCAGGTAAAGAAGAACATTTATTATTGCCTGGTGATATTGAAGTGGTAAAAGTTGATAGAGGCGGCCAAGTAACCTATCACGGTCCCGGACAGCAAGTGATCTATTTTATGATTAACTTACGCCGACGAAAAATAGGCATTAGACAACTAGTTACCTTGATTGAAAATAGCATTGTTGCCGCACTCAAAGATTATGGTATTAATGCGTACCCAAAACCCGATGCGCCGGGTGTTTATGTTGATGAAAAAAAATTAGCATCTCTAGGTTTAAGAGTAAGAAAAGGCTGCTCTTTTCATGGTTTAGCCCTCAATGTCAATATGGATTTATCACCTTTTCTTCGGATCAATCCGTGTGGTTACGCTGGCCTTGAAATGGTACAAACGTGCGATTTGAAAGGACCACAAAATATAGAAAGCGCAGGCAATGCCTTAGTAAAACATTTAATTGACTTGTTTGATTCCACAAACGTTGAATATCAAACAGGATTACCTCAAAGCGATCTAAACGCACTTAAGCAAGAGCAAGAAAATGCCAAATAATGACGTTATCATAACAAATGCCGCAGCTAATACTGCGATAAAATCAACCAAAGTAGTCCCTGGCACTAAGCTACGTGACGCCGATAAAATGGCTCACATTCCAATTAAAGTGGTTACCTCTACTCGTGAAAGCATGTTACGCAAGCCCAGTTGGTTACGCATAAAGCTGCCTCGTAGCAGTGAACGTGTCGATAAAATTAAGGCTAACTTACGTAAACATGGTTTGCACTCTGTTTGTGAAGAAGCGTCTTGCCCTAACTTATCTGAATGTTTTAATCACGGTACCGCCACCTTTATGATTTTAGGTGATATTTGTACTCGCCGTTGCCCATTTTGTGATGTCGGTCATGGCCGTCCATTAGCTGTAGACAAAGATGAACCACGAAAACTCGCCTTAAGCCTAAAAGGTATGCCATTAAGCTATGTCGTTATCACCTCCGTTGACCGTGATGACTTGCGTGATGGTGGTGCACAACAGTTTGCTGATTGTGTTAGAGAAATTAATGAGCAGGCACCCGGTACTAAAGTAGAAATTTTAGTCCCTGATTTTCGTGGCCGTATGGACAGAGCGCTAGAAATATTAAATCAGCATCCTCCTCATGTATTTAATCATAATCTAGAAACTTCACCACGCTTATATACCAAAGCACGTCCCGGTGCTAACTATCAATGGTCTTTAGATTTATTGAAAAAATTTGGTGAAGCAAACCCAACGGTTACTACTAAATCAGGCATCATGGTTGGCTTAGGTGAAACTAATGAAGAAATTCTACAAGTGATGCGTGATTTACGTAGCCATGGGGTAACGATGCTTACAATCGGGCAATACTTACAACCCAGTAAAGATCACCTACCCGTAGAGCGTTATGTTCACCCTGATGATTTTGAAATGTTCCAAGAAGAAGCGGTAAAAATGGGCTTTGAACATGCAGCCTGTGGGCCATTAGTTCGTTCTTCATATCATGCTGATAAACAAGCAGCTGGCGAAGAAGTTAAGTAAATTAATCAACTAACACAGTGAGTACACAATCAATTTTATTTGTATTGTGTACTCATGTTAACAAGCACGCTCATGCCTTGTTGAATACATTTAATTAATTGAATGGCTATACATACCCTAAGCTTTCTTTTCAGACAACAGCAAGCTACTCACTAAATTCAACTATTTCACCACTATTAGTATTAATAAATCCCCTTTATATTTTCAAAGACGCTGTTAAAAAATTAAACACACCGCGATAAAAAAGAGTTAATCTGCGGGAGTTCTAAAAAGTAAAGTTCAAACAATTCATTGATATAAAATGCTACCAATTAACCTCTCGCAATATCAGTGATTTCGCTAAGGCTAACATTCATTAAATGATTTGCTTTACCGGTTAGCGCTGTCATTATAACTTATGTTAGTAAAATAAAGGGTGAACCACTTATGTCTGAGATAATAATTAAATTTGAATTTGAAAAGCACAATAAAAACAGTATTCGATATAAAGAAGTACCTGAAAACGGTATGCCAGCTGTTTTAGGGTCTATCTACGTGCAAAAATGGTTTGCCGGTGATAATAAAAATATTGAAGTGACAATTAAGACAACAGGCTAAGGCTAAAATGAAATGAACCAAACTAAAAATAATAGCTATTCTATTGCTCAATTAGGCAATGCGGTATTAAGGCTTAAAGCAAGTGAGGTTAACAATATACTTACCGATGAATGCCAACAATTAATTAATCAAATGATGTTGGCCGTTTCAGAAGCCGGTGGTGTGGGTATTGCCGCACCACAGATTCATCACAGCGTGCGTATTTTTATTATGTGCTCTAAACCCAATCCTCGTTATCCAGACGCGCCATTAATGGTACCAACAGCGATAATTAATCCTGAAATATTACATTATTCTAGTCATAAGGAAAAAGACTGGGAAGGTTGTTTAAGTGTACCTAGTATGCGCGGGTTAGTCCCAAGACATACTCATATTACTGTACGTTATTTTGATCAACAAGGTAATGTGCAGCAAAACGAATTAACGGGGTTTATTGCCCGTATTTTCCAACATGAATTAGACCACTTGAACGGCTTAACTTTTATTGACCAGTTAGAATCGACAAAGGATTTGATCAGTGAAGTTGAGTGGTATAAGCAGTTTGCTATCTAAACATAACTAGGTATGTACTATTTTATTGAGCAATCAACAGCACATGTGATGTAGAAGCTACCTCAAATCCAATAACTTAGCTGTTAGATGATAGTCGTTTATACACTTAAAAAGCCTCGCATCACTGCGGGCTTTTTTTATTAAGTGCTTATAAACCAAAAAGCCGATTAAAGTTATCCGTAGATAATTTTGCGATAGTTTCAACAGACTGCCCACGAATACTAGCCAGATTTTTAGCAACTTCAACAACATAAGCCGGTTGATTTTCTTTACCTCGATGAGGCACAGGTGCAAGATATGGTGCATCTGTTTCAATAAGAAACCGATCATCAGGAACCAGTTTAGCAACTTCTCGTAATGCACCAGCATTTTTAAAAGTAACAATACCTGAAAAAGAAATATAAAAACCTAAATCAATCGCTTGTTTTGCCATCTCCCACGTTTCAGTAAAACAGTGTAAAATTCCACCTACCTCATCAGCGCCTTCCGAGCGTAACATAGCTAAAGTATCTTCTTGAGCCTCTCGGGTATGAATAATTAAAGGCTTGTTAAGTTCTTTAGCAACCATAATATGCTTTTTAAACGAGTCTAACTGTAGGGTTTTTGTTTCAGGTGCATAATGATAATCTAAACCTGTTTCACCAATAGCAATAACTGATGGATTATCTGATAACAACCTTAACTGATCAATATCTACTTCATCTTCTTGGTTAAGAGGGTGCATGCCACACGAAAGTAAAATATTATTAAAAGGTTTAGTCTTCTCTACCATGGCTGGAAAATCTTTCAAGGTTACACTAACACACAACAAGGTATTTACTTTTACATCACTTGCCGCTTGTACCACATTGGCTAAATTGTCGTCATAAAGCGACAAATCGAGTCGATCTAAATGACAATGAGAATCAATAAACAACAGAAAACTCCACAGATAAATTTAAAATAAGAATAAAGGATAAAAAATTCGAGACAATAGCACTTTATAGTTAATGGTATTACATCGTTAATGTTGGTTCAGGTGAACTTAATTGCCTAGCAATAGCTTGTTCTATTTGATGACGCATTTTATCAGGATCATCAATAAAACTAACACCGATGCCCGCAGGTGTTCCATTTTGTGATCCTGTAGGAGTAACCCAACAAATTTCACCTTTGATTATTGAGGGCTCTAAAGAGTCAGGCAGTAAAACATTTAACTCAACTTCAGAGCCTAGATCATAAGGCTCCGCAGTACGAATAAACAGACCCCCTTCATTTAAAAAAGGCATATAGGAGACATATATATCATGTTCAGACTGAAATTCTATATTAATGGGGATCAAGCTTACTCTCCTGCTATGCACCTATACTGAACTGAAGCATTACGATTTATTTCATTTTGAATTTTGTTCAACCACATCACTCATTGACATTATAAGCTGTTCACATACAAATTGTTTATTTGCCTGCTTATAAGATTTAATTACTTTACACGCATTAATGATAATTTTATAGAGATTATTAAGCAGCACTGAATTTAGTATTCGTTTGTGTTCATTGTCAATAATATCAAGGAAGCATTCACGGTGTAAATTAACCGTTATTTGTTCTAACCATCGCAGCGCATGTTCATTATTAAGCACATGTTGTAATAGCTGTGATTCGCCTTGCTGATAACAAAGATAATGTATATAGCATTCTTTAAAGACTTCAAATGCGTCATTAATTGCTGAATTGGTTAGCTCAGGAAGTTGAGTTAAATTGACAAAAGGATCAGTTGATAAAGCCGGATATTCAACAGTAAATTCACCCTCTTTTATATTTTGTTCTTTTAATTGTGATATTAATGCCTCACCAACGGCGGGTCTGATATTCAGCACTCGACAACGACTAATAATGGTTGGTAGTAAAATTTCACTATCATTGGTTAATAAAATAATAACACTATTATCACTAGGCTCTTCTAAGGTTTTAAGTAAAGCGTTCATCGCTTGCTGTGTCATGGTTTCGGCGCTTTCAATTAAGACCGTTTTGAATTTCTCTAAATACGCTGTTTTTTGTAAGAAATCATTTGCATAACGAACATCATCAACACCTAAACTATTCTTTTGAGCCACAAGGTTAAGATGATCAGGAAAGGTATTACTGCTTAGCAATAAGCATGATTTACAATGGCCACAGCTTTGCAGGATCCTTTCTTTACTTTCAACTAAATGATTTGGCTGTTTACAATTCAACAACCCTACTAACCATTGTGCTAATTCAAGTTTACCTGAGCCAGAAACACCGCTAATTAAAATAGCGTGAGGTAAGGTAGCGTTGCTATATTGCTCGCTAAGTATAAGCTGATGTGAGGATAACCATGGCTTCATTTTTAGTTTGTATTTCCTTGTATACCCGTTACCAATTATAGTACATTTATTGCTATTTTATGATAATTAACTTTCAAGTAATGCATCAATAATATGAATTACATCGGACAAAACATCTTCTTTTGATTGTGCAGCGTCAATGATCTCAAATCTTTCAGGTGACTGCTCTGCTTGCTTTAAATAGCCATCTCTCGCTTTTGCTAAGAAATCAGACTTTTCATCTTCTAAACGGTCAAGTCCTTCACCTCGGCTTATAACCCTTTTTAACCCTTCATGGGGATCTAAATCTAAAATAATATTCATATCCGGCATAAAACCTGCGAGTGCTAAATCATTTATTTTAATAATGGTGTCTAAATCTATACCTCTAGCAAAATGTTGGAAGCTAAACGTTGCCGCATCAAACCTATCTGAAATAACAATTTTTCCTTGCGCTAAGGCTGGAATTATTTTTTCTTGGACGTGTTGTGCGCGCCCTGCCCCAAACAACATTAACTCAGTCATATAACACATTTCAGGCGTAGAGGGATCTAAAATCACCTCTCTTATTTTTTCACCTATAGGCGTACCACCCGGCTCTCTTGTCAACAGAACATCGAATCCTTTCAAGGTTAGGTATTTTTCAACACCTTTAATAACCGTTGTTTTCCCTGCACCATTGCTACCATCAAAGACAAGCATAAAACCTTTTTTCATATTATCTCTCTTTATTCTAATCTATTGAATATAAACAATTACTTTATATTTACTAGCTTTGACTTGCCAACAGCTTTTTCACAGCAATATTGTGTTCAGTGAGTGTTTTGCTAAAAACATGTTTACCATCACCTTGACTAACAAAGTAGTAATAATCGCTCGTTACTGGATTTAATGCGGCTTCGATAGCCGATATGCCCGGCATAGCAATAGGCGTAGGTGGTAAACCATTTATTCTATAAGTATTGTAAGCCGTTTTTTCTCGTAAATGAGCTCGGGTAATATCCCCTTGGTAACGTTCTCCTAAACCATAAATGACTGTTGGATCGGTTTGCAAACGCATTTTTTTTGCTAATCGATTAATAAAAACAGAGGCTATTAAGGGTTGTTCGGCTAAGTAACTCGTTTCTTTTTCTATAATTGATGCCATGATTAGTGCTTGATATGAATTTTTATAAGGTAACCCTTCTGCTCTTTGTTGCCATAGTTGTGCTAATTTATGCTGCATAGCACCATGAGCCCGTGTTAATACATCAATCGCTAACGTACCCTGAGTAAAAGCGTAAGTTTCTGGAAAAAACCAACCTTCGGGATTAGTTTGTTTAATATTTAAGTATTTCGCTATTTCCTCAACAGTAAATGTTGATAAACGATACGTTAAATTAGGTTGTTGCTGTAACTTTACTAACCACTCTTTAAAGGTTGAGCCTTCAATAAAGGTCACGCTAAATTGGTATTCCTTCCCTGTAGAAACCTGTTCAAGCAAAGCGCTTAACGTAATGTCTGGTCGTATTTGATAAGTGCCTGCTTTTATCCTTACTTTATCCGGATTTAAACGAGCATAACTTCTTAACCAAAAACGATTAACTAACCAGCCTTTATTTACTAATACCTTGGCAAATGAGCCTACAGAACTTCCTTTTTCTATCGTCAGTAGCCGTGTTTGTTCTAGCGTTAACTTTTTATTGAGTTGCTTTTCAAGTAAAGTAAAGAAAATAATAATAATGACTAAGGAGCCAAACAATAAACTCATAAGTATTTTCTTGAACAAACTTAGTTTATTGAGGTGACTAATCATGATGTATTGATTGCTTTTTGATTTAACGCATTACGGACACGTTGAGACAACATGATTGATAAATTTCGACCATTATAATTTCTAACAGGCATGACTCCCATTACACAATTACAAATAAACATCGCTGGAGAACGGGCCAAATCAGATAATGTCACTTTTTTAATTAAGGTGCCTGGATAATTTTGTAAAATAGTTTGTCGCATAATGCCATTAACACCACTGTTTGTTACATCCGGTGTGCAAAGCTTATCATTAAGCCAAAAGAATAAATTAGCGCTCGTCGCTTCGATGACTTCATCATTAACATTAGTGACAACTAAATCATCTTCCTTAGTGTTAGTGAGTTCTTGGCGTAAAAGCACTTGCTCAAGACGATTAAGGTGTTTTAATCCGCTAAGCATAGGGTTAATACCCATTTGCTGATTACTATTCCCTAATATAATCCCTTCAATCGCAAGTTCGTCATAATGCTTTGGATAATCATGCACCATAATAATAAGATCATTTTTTGGTTCAGTAGAGCGAGCATAACCTCTACCTCCACCGCTAGCCGTAATAATGACTTTGAGTACCGCTAAATCATGTTGTTTCGCAACAAGGCTTAATTGCTTCGTTAATTCAACTTTGTTTGGCGCTAATAAAGCTAACTTTTCACACCCTAAAAGCAAACGTTGTATATGTAATGATAAGTGTTGAATTTTTCCATCAATAATTTTGGCCGTGGTAAATAAACCATCGCCATAAGCTAGTCCACGATTTTGAATATCGATTTGATTCTGTTGTATGCCATTAACCAAGCAAAATTTCATATATTAAGTCATACCCAGTCTATAAAATAAAAAGCCTGAAGACTTTTGCAAAGATGCTAAGTATTCAGGCTTAATCAATTGATTTCAAGCTTTTATCAAACTTTTTTAAAGATCAGCGAACCATTAGTTCCACCAAAACCAAATGAATTACACAGCACATAATCTAGGTTCACATCACGAGCAGTACCGGCAATATAATCTAAATCACACCCCTCATCAGGATTATCCAAGTTAATCGTGGGTGGCACAGCGTTATGCATCAATGCTTGAATACTAAAAATACTTTCAATAGCACCTGCAGCACCTAACAAGTGTCCTGTCATTGACTTTGTTGATCCCATTAACACTTTATAGGCATCATCACCAAAAACAGATTTTACTGCGTTGGTTTCAGCGATATCACCTGCAGATGTCGATGTGCCGTGGGCATTAATATAACCCACTTTACTCGCATCAATTTTCGCATCATTTAATGCATTAACCATGGCACGCGCTGCGCCCGCACCATCTGCTGGTGGTGATGTCATATGATAAGCATCGCCACTCATACCAAAACCGACTAATTCAGCGTAAATTTTTGCACCTCGCGCTTTGGCATGTTCATACTCTTCAACAACAACGACACCAGCACCATCACCAAGCACAAAACCATCGCGGTCTTTATCCCAAGGGCGAGAAGCTGCTTGTGGGTCGTCATTACGTCTTGATAACGCTCTGGCTGCACCGAAACCACCCATACCTAATGTAGTTGAAGCTTTTTCTGCACCACCGGCTACCATCACATCAGCATCACCGTATGCAATCATACGCGCAGCATGACCAATATTATGAACACCACTAGTACAGGCGGTAGTAATAGCAATATTTGGCCCTTGTAAGCCAAACATAATTGATAAGTGTCCTGAAATCATATTAATAATGGTAGAAGGAACAAAAAATGGCGATAACTTTCTTGGGCTTGCTGCTTTAAGCATTTTTTCATGGTTTTGTTCAATTAAACCTAAACCACCAATACCTGAGCCTACCGCGACACCAATACGAGGAGAGTTTTCACCAGTCACTTCTATGCCTGAATCTTTAATTGCTTGCACACCTGCAGCAACACCGTATTGAATAAAAAGATCCATTTTCTTGGCTTCTTTTCTTTCCATATAGTCTTGTGCATCAAAGTTTTTAATCAAACCGGCAAACTTAGTGGTGTACTCAGAAGTATCAAAATGATCAATATTACTAATACCACTTTTACCAAGTAGTAAATTTTCCCAAGTTGTCTCTGGTGAATTGCCTAATGGGCTAAGCATACCAAGGCCGGTAACTACAACTCGTCTCATCGTTTTATACCTTTACAAATCAAATAGGAGATACAAAAAAAGCGGTTACTTAGTTAGTAAGTACACCGCTTTTAAATTTTATTCGTGCGCCTTTTAAAACGCGCTTTACGATTACTGGTTAGCAGTAACGTAGTCAACTGCAGCTTGTACTGTAGTGATTTTTTCAGCTTCTTCGTCAGGAATTTCAGTATCAAATTCTTCTTCTAACGCCATAACTAGTTCTACTGTATCTAATGAATCAGCACCTAAGTCATCAACAAAAGATGAATTAATTTTAACTTCTGCTTCACTAACACCTAATTGCTCAATAGTGATTTTTTTTACGCGTTCTTCGATAGTACTCATTATTTTTCCTTTTCTGACTGAAAGTGCATTTTTTCAAATTGTGTGTAGTGTATTCGTCAACAGCTTTTCATGCAAGCCTATAGTTTACTTTTTTACATTACCTAACCTGTTAAGGTGATAAACCATACAAACAAAAAGCATAAAAACCCTTTAAAAATGGGGCTTAGACCATATACATACCGCCATTAACATGAATTGTTTCACCCGTGATATAGGCGGCTGCATCTGATGCTAAAAAGGCAACTGTACTAGCAATTTCTTCTGGTTTACCTAAACGGTTCGCTGGTACTTGTGAAAAAATACCTTCTTTTTGTTCATCTGTTAACGTTTGCGTCATATCAGTATCAATAAAACCTGGTGCTATTGTATTGACAGTAATACCGCGAGAAGCAACTTCACGTGCTAGTGATTTAGTAAAACCTAACAAGCCTGCTTTAGCTGTAGCATAATTAACTTGTCCCGCATTCCCCATTGTACCAACAACAGAACCAATATTAATAATGCGTCCATTACGCTTTTTCATCATAGGTCGAATAGCAGCTTTACTTACCTTAAAAACAGAGCTTAAGTTAGTATCAATAATATCTTGCCATTCATCATCTTTCATACGCATAAATAGGTTATCGCGTGTAATACCCGCATTATTGACTAAAATATCAATTGCGCCATGGGCATCTTTAATATCTGCGAACATAGCTGTAATAGAATCAGCATTAGTAACGTTTAAAACCAAACCCATGCATTTGGTATCACCTGAGTTTAAATATTCTGAAATCTTAGCTGCGCCGTGCTCTGACGTTGCAGTTCCAATAACTGTCGCGCCAAGTGCTTGTAATTGAGTGGCAATAGCTTTACCAATACCACGACTTGCACCAGTAACTAATGCAACTTTTCCTGTTAATGAAAACATATTTTTTCCTATTTATTCTTAATTATTAAATATTCCCGTTACCAATCAAGATACATATTTGAAAGTGCACTTTGAATGATAATGGGTATAAACTTATTATTCGCTTGTTTGTGTAAGCTCTTTTGCTTTATTTAAGGTATCAGTTGAATTAAATGAAACACACGTGATCGCCTTATTAATGCGTTTTACTAAGCCTTGTAATACTTTACCCGGTCCAACTTCAACCATTTGAGTTACCCCTTGTTCGCCAAGTACGGTAATAGTTTCACTCCAACGAACAGGGCTATATAACTGCTTAATTAACGCGGTTTTAATATCTTTACTACTTGTTTTCATACTTACATCAACATTGTTAACCACATTAATAATGGGTTTAGTAAATGTTATTTGTTCAAGATCGACTGCTAATTTTTGAGCGGCATCTACCATTAATGCGCAATGAGAAGGAACACTAACAGGTAAAGGTAATACGCGTTTAGCACCGGCTTCTTTGCAACGAATACCAGCACGCTCAACCGCGGATTTATGTCCGGCAATAACGACCTGGCCAGGTGAATTAAAATTAACTGCGGCTACCACCTCATCCATTTGAGATTCAGCACAAGCATTAATAATCGCTTGGTCATCCAACCCTATAATAGCAGCCATAGCGCCAACACCAGCAGGAACACAAGCTTGCATGTACTCGCCTCGTTTCTCTACTAATATAACCCCTTGGGTTAATGAAAATACTCCAGCACAAACCAACGCTGAATATTCACCTAAACTATGACCCGCAAAAGAGGTTGGCAGCACATCAGATTCAGCTTGCCAAACGCGCCATAAAGCAACACTTGCCGTTAACAATGCTGGCTGAGTAAAATTAGTTTGATTAAGTTGCTCTGCAGGTCCTTGGGCGATTAACTGCCATAAGTCATACCCTAATGCGTCTGATGCTTCTTTAAAAGTTTGCTGAACAATGTCATTTTGAGCAAAGTCACTAAGCATACTAACTGCTTGAGAACCTTGACCGGGAAAGATAAAGGCTAACTTACCTTGGGAAGATAGATTTTGCATATTATTTACTTCTTTATAAGTGAATTTTAGGGGGGTGATAACCCTTATTCTAATGAGTTTTTTATTTTTGTTGGTACTTGTCGATCTACCTCTTTAACAGCCTCCATAATGGCAGAATAAAAGGCACTAGAATTAGCGTTACCATGACTTTTAACTACTATACCGCGTAATCCTATCAAACTTGCACCATTATACTGGTCGGGGTTCACCGATTTAAATAGTTTTTTAAAACTAGGTTTAAAAACAGCGGCCATTAACTTAGCTAAAACATTTTGACTAAAAAACACTTCTGACTTTTTATACACTAGTCGTGCTACCCCTTCACAGGTTTTAAGCGCAACATTCCCAACAAAACCATCACAGACAATCACATCAGCTATGTTAGAAAAAATATCAGAACCTTCAATAAAACCAATGTAATTGATATCACTATTGGCAGATAATTCAAGCGCAGCCTGTTTTATATGATCGCTCCCCTTCATTGCTTCTGCACCCATATTGAGTAGTGCAACACGAGGGTTTTTGATTCCATCGACTTGCGCAGCCATTACAGAGCCCATAACCCCAAACTGGTATAAAACATGTGAATCACAAAAAACATTCGCGCCTAAATCCAACATAAAAACATGCTTGTCATTATCATGGGTAGGTAAAGAAGAAATTAATGCTGGCCGTTCAACACCGACAAGTGTTTTTAAGACAAAATGCGCCATAGAAAATAAAGCACCCGTATTACCCGCGCTAACACATGCTTGTGCTTTACCTTCATGCACTAAATCTAACATTTTACGCATGGACGAATTTTTTTTGGTACGTAGGGCAAAAGCAGGTTTTTCATCCATTTCCACGACTTCAGTAGTCGGAAAAATAGAGAGCTGTTTATTATGGGTTAAATCTTGTTGAGTGATATTTAAGCGAGTAAGCTCTGTTGTAATGATATTTTCATCACCACAAAGAATAAGGTGCAAATTTGGCAGAAATTTTATTGCCATTATTGCAGAGGGTATCGTTACAAGGGGGCCTTTATCGCCCCCCATAACATCTAACGCTAAGGTTAGTTTATTGATACTATTCAAGCGTAAATGTAGTAGCGTTAAATAGGTTGTTTAAAGTAATAACGCTATCTAGCGATTACTTTAACGCCTTTGTAAAAGCCATCAGCTGTTATATGGTGACGACGATGCGTTTCACCTGAAACTGGATCTACTGATAAATGCTCTGCTGTTACAGCATCATGTGAACGGCGCATGCCACGTCTTGAACGAGACTTTTTGCTTTTTTGAACTGCCATGAGTTACTCCTAAATAGGTTATTAGTTAAATTGCTAAATACACGTTAACTATTTGAGTTGTTTTAATGCGTCAAATGGATTCGGTTTCTCAAGCTCTACAGGCAATTCACCCCAAACACTATCAGCATCAGCTGAACAGTCTTCGATTTCATGCCGTGGAATTAATGGAGTAATGAGTATAAACTCTTCTTCCACTAATTCTCGCAAGTTTACTTCACCATCTTCATTTAATTCTATTACGTCATAATATGACGGAATTTTTTCAGCCGCTTCTTCATTTTTAGCCGGACTAAAAGTAAACTCTACTTCAAGTTTATGGTCAAAAAGTTCATTACACCGCTGACAAGTTAATGCAACTAATGCCGATGCAGTACCTGACATTACTGTCAAACCACGTTCATCCACATCAAACTTAACATTAACTTGAACATGTTCGCTACGTTCTTCACAGGTAGCCAACAGCCTAGTCATGTCCGACAACTTAAATACACCGTCACACACAAGTCTGCGCTGTGCACTACGAGATGGGTTAATTGTTATTGGAAGTTTAATATTCTGCATAGGTCGCGCATAATAAAGATCTGAGGGGCAAGTGTCAAAAGAAAATTAGCATATTTTGTTTAAAAACTAAGGATTGTCCTTATAATAGCACTAATAGTTTATTTTTTGACTAAAGCGATCGAATTTTCACGTTTCACACCTAAATTTTTATTAGATCAAAACTTGGATCGAACTTAGTTCAAAACATAATAAAATCAAAAAACGCTTTCAGGATTTATATGAAAACCTTAGTATTAGGCTCTACCTCTGTATTTAGACAAACTATTTTAGAAAAACTAAACCTACCCTTTCAAACTGCCAAACCCAATATTGATGAAACAGCATTAGCAAATGAAACACCACAAGCCTTAGTTGAACGTTTAGCGATTGAAAAAGCAAAAGCAGTTGCACACAATTTTACAAAGGCACTCATTATAGGCTCAGATCAAGTCGCGGTTTGTGAGGGAGAAATTCTCGGTAAACCTCATAATTTTGAGAATGGCGTAAATCAACTCACCAAGTTTAGCAATAAAAGCGTTATCTTCTATACGGGGCTATGCGTATTTGATAGTGAAAACGATAGGGTAATATCATTAGTAGAACCTTTTATTGTGCATTTTAACGCACTTTCACAAGGTGAAATCGAAAGTTACTTAAAAGCAGAGCAACCTTATAACTGTGCGGGTAGTTTCAAAAGTGAAGCGTTAGGTATATGTCTATTTAAAAAGCTTGAAGGTGATGATCCTAATACGTTAATCGGTTTGCCACTTATCAAGCTAGTAAGCTTATTAAAACAACATGGCCTTGATGTACTAGCCGAGCAACAGTCGATGTAGTTCAGCCAACGAGTCCACGACTACTTTAGGCTTGTATTGATTAAGCACATCACGG
The DNA here is from genome assembly GCA_003521815.1 of Colwellia sp. GTDB lineage: Bacteria > Pseudomonadota > Gammaproteobacteria > Enterobacterales > Alteromonadaceae > Colwellia. The sequence continues at coordinate 31,483 of DPHE01000043.1, read as the reverse complement.
TCATGCACGCCAAAAGTAACACCAATACTATCTATACCCGCATTTTGTGCCATTTTTAAATCGTGACTAGTATCACCAATCATAATGGCCTCATGTGGGGCTATTTTTAATTCCTCTAAAATACTATGCAACATTGTAGGATCAGGTTTTGACGGCATTTCACCCGCACAACGAGTCGTCGTAAAAAAGGTACTTGTTTCACTCACTTTTAATACGCGGTTCAACCCCTCCCTTCCTTTACCTGTGGCCACAGCCAATAACTTATTATGTTGTTTTAACTGAGTAAGTAAATTAATAGCATTGTCAAATAAAGGAGTCTGAGTATTATCACCTTCTAAGTATTCATATTTATACTGTACAAGCATAGCTTCAACTTGCTCAGCTGTTATAGACGTAAACAATGCCTCAATTGCTGTTGTTAAACTTAAGCCAATAATTTGTTTTACATCATGATCAAATGGCGAGACTAAACCAACAGTTTGTGCCGCTGATTGCATTGAAGAAACAATACGATCAACAGAATCCATTAAGGTGCCATCCCAATCAAATATTACTAATTTATAATCTTGCATACATCTATTCTACATTTGATACCCGCTACAGTTGAACATCCAACATCCAATATTAAACTGTAGCGGGTATATGAAATTATTCTCTAACTAATTTAGTCAGTAGCTTTTCTAAACTTGGCTCAAGCGGCGCTTCAATTTTTAAACGTTCTTCTGTTAAAGGGTGAGTAAACTCAATACTAGCTGCATGTAAAAACAAACGTTTTAACCCCTTTTCCTTCATGTCCGCATCAAAATCTTCATGACCATATTTAGAGTCCATGGCAATAGAATGACCAATCACCTGGCAGTGAACACGAATTTGATGAGTTCTACCTGTTACAGGAAATGCTCGTACTAGCGTAGCACCACGATAGCGCTCTAAAACTCTAAAACGAGTTTCTGATTCTTTACCGTTTACATTATCAACAATCACGACACGTTCTCCCGATTTCAGATCATTTTTTCTTAAGCCTTCAGTAACACGGGTTAGTTTCGTAGGCCAATGACCTTTCACTAAAGCATGATAAAACTTTTGTACTGTTTTATTACGCAATTGTTCATGCAAGTGTCGTAGTGCTGAACGTTTTTTAGCAACAACTAAACAACCTGACGTATCTCTATCTAATCTATGAACCAGTTCTAGCATACGTGCATCGGGTCGAAGTGCTCGAAGCGCTTCAATTAAACCAAAACTTAAACCGCTACCACCATGTACCGCCATTCCTGAAGGTTTATTGATAACAATTAATCTCTCATCTTCAAACAGTATTTGTTTTTCTAAATTAGCAACAATGTTTAAGCCGGTAGAAACCGTATTCGTTTTTTCAGAGACACGAATTGGGGCTATACGTAACACATCATCCAACACTAATTTATAAACTGGCTTAATACGTTTTTTATTAACACGTATTTCCCCTTTACGCATTAAACGATATAAATGACTTTTAGGAACACCTTTTAAAGTTCTCAGTAGAAAATTATCAATTCTCTGGCCTGCATCTTCACTATCAATGGTAATAAAACGAACTTTAGGTCGCTCTTCATCCTGAACTACTGTTTCATCTGGTTTTTGTGACATTTGTCTGTGCTTTCGGGTTCAATTCTTTAATGGTAGGAAGTTTAACATACTTTTTTTACCGCATTTCACCATTTACCCCGTTTTTTATTAGCTTATCTAGCATTATAGTGTGATAATGAAACGTTAGTGTTTGAATGTTAATAGCTTAACTACAAAAACACTAACATATGAAGCTTTACAGAGAGACGTAAGAGGCAAACTGTGGCCACATTAATGTGCACCCACTGGAGTTGATAGTTTTGTTATGACAAAAACTAAACTAATACAAACCAGTAAAGCAAGGTGACATATTAAAGGTACGGCCTATTGCAACGTTTAACGCGTGTAACTTGTTAAAAATAGCATAAACAGTTTTATCACTAAAGTGGTCTTAGCCCAACTCCATAAAGCAATTTTATTAAATTATTTAGTAACACTCATTTGGCTTTTTTAACAAAGGTCAACTAACAGTTTAATTTAGCAATAAGTAAGACGTAAAAAATATCGTCCGCTAAATGATTAAAGTATAAAAAATGAGATTACTAAAAAGCACGGCACACTGGCTGGGCACATAAAGATATATTGACACTGTTCACCGAGTTTAAGCAGCATTGTGAACATATTATTGAATTAACAATCAGAATTTAGAACAGCTTGATCTGGTAAAATGACAGATCAATTTGATGACATCCGTGAGGATGACAAACTGCTGTTACCAAAAAACAGATTGCTTTGTGTGTAAAGCAAACAGTGTGTTGTGACTAAAAATGAGTCACACAAACTATGAAACGTATGTTAATAAACGCTACCCAATCAGAAGAATTGCGCGTAGCACTTGTAGATGGTCAGAAACTTTATGATTTAGATATCGAAAGTCCAGGCCACGAACAAAAAAAATCTAATATTTACAAAGCAAAAATAACTCGTATTGAACCTTCCCTAGAAGCAGCTTTCGTTGACTATGGTGCCGATCGCCATGGTTTTCTACCTATGAAAGAAATTTCTCGTGAATATTTCCCAAAAGGCTATAGTTTTCAAGGTCGCCCTAACATTAAAGAAGTGTTACGCGAAGGCCAAGAAGTTATCGTTCAAATCGATAAAGAAGAACGTGGTCAAAAAGGCGCGGCCTTAACAACATTTATCAGCCTTGCTGGTAGCTACTTAGTCTTAATGCCTAATAACCCTCGTGCTGGCGGTATTTCTCGTCGCATTGAAGGTGATGAACGAACTGAACTAAAAGCATCTTTAAGTAAATTAGATCTTCCAAAAGGTATGGGCTTAATTGTTCGTACTGCTGGCGTAGGCAAAGCTTATGAAGAATTAGAATGGGATTTAAATGTTCTTTTACATCACTGGCAAGCAATTAGCGATGCAGGTAAGAGCAAACCAGCACCTTTTTTAATTCACCAAGAAACCAACCTAATTCTACGTGCTATTCGTGATTATTTACGACGCGATATTGGCGAAGTTTTGATTGATAGACCTAAAACATTCGAAAGTGTTAAAAAGCACATTGAAATTGTTCGTCCTGATTTCTTAAGTAAAATAAAACTTTACGAAAGTGATGTTCCTTTATTTACTCATTACCAAATTGAAACTCAAATTGAAACTGCTTTCCAACGTGAAGTGCGCTTACCTTCAGGTGGCTCTATTGTTATAGACCCGACTGAAGCAATGACATCAATTGATATTAACTCTGCCCGTGCAACTAAAGGGAGTGATATTGAAGAAACAGCATTTAACACTAACCTCGAAGCAGCAGAAGAAGTTGCCCGTCAATTACGTTTACGTGATTTAGGTGGCTTAGTAGTAATTGATTTCATCGATATGACGCCTGTACGTCATCAACGTGAAGTAGAAAATCGCATGCGTGATGCTGTTCATCAAGATAGAGCGCGTATCCAGTTAGGTCGAATTTCTCGTTTCGGTTTATTAGAAATGTCACGCCAACGTTTACGCCCTTCTATTGGCGAAACTAGCCAAGGCGTTTGTCCTCGTTGTAGTGGTACTGGCCAAGTACGTGGTGTTGAGTCATTAGCTCTATCTATTCTTCGTTTAATGGAAGAAGAAGCTATCAAAGACAATACGCAACATGTTCAAGCACAAGTACCTGTACCTGTTGCAACTTATTTGTTGAATGAAAAACGTCGCTCGGTGATGCATATTGAAAAACAGCATGGTGCACGTGTATTAATCATCCCTAATCCGCACATGGATACGCCTCAATATGAAGTGTTACGTGTTAAGACAGATGAAACCATTACTGAAGCGAGCTATGATATCTCGATTAAACAGGCAGAGCTTGAAGAAGCAAAAATGCCTAAGTTTGATAAAGACGCGACAAAGCCTGACGAACCTGTAATCCAAGCAATGGGCCAAGGAATGTCCGTTCCTAACGTTCCACAAACAGAGAATCCATCAACAACACAGCGAGTTCAAAAAACTAAAAAGCCAAACGGTTTCTTTGCGTGGTTAAAAGGTTTCTTTTCTCCTGAAGAAGTTAAAGAAGAGCCTAAACCTGAAGAAAAACCTAAACGTCAAGATAACCGTGGTCAACGTCGTGGCAACTCTCGTAATAATCGTGGTAATAATCGTGGTAATAATCGTGGTAATAATGAACGTGGTAGTAATGAACGCTCTAAGACTAAAAATGTAAAAAACGATGATATAAACAGTAATACACGCGATGATGCTAGACAGCCACAGAATAAGGCTAAAATACAAACTCAAGCTCAAACTCGTAAACCTGAACATAATAGAAACAAACAGACAAAAGAAGAAGTTCAGAAAGAACGTCGTCCACGTAGAAATAACCGTAAAAAAATACGTGTTAATAAGCCTGAAAATACTAATGTCGAGCAGGTAATTACGACTCCGCAAAATGACATAAAAGAGAACATCACAGAACAGATAAATAGTACTGAGAAACAGGTTACTACTGAAGTTAATTCTCCTGAGTTAAGCACTCCTAATGAAGCAACTAATGAAGAACGTCCTCGTAATAGACGCTCACCTAGACATTTACGCTCAAATGGACGTCGTCGTGATAAAAAACCTGAAGTTCAAGTGCAAGAAATTTCAACTGATGAATTATTAGCTGAAGATGTACAAAGTAATGCTGCTATTGAAGCACGTTATCCTGCTCATCAAACGGAACCAGTGACTGAAACGTTAATAATTAAGAGTAAACCAACAGTTAAAGTAGCTGGTGAAGAAAAGCAACCAGACCTACCTTTTGTTGATGTTGAAGATAAGCCTAAACAAGAAACAGTTACCGCTATAGAAACACCTAGTGAAGAACAAAAGCTAGATGTTGAACCAACTCAAGCTGAAGATAGTAATGCCGCAGCTGAATTAGTTCAGGTAACACCTGTTGAGATAGCTCCTGTTGAAACACAAACTGAGGTTAAAGAACCTGAGCTAGTTAAA
>DPHE01000043.1:25366-26275 GCA_003521815.1 Colwellia sp. | reverse complement strand
TTAAAGAACCTGAGCTAGTTAAAGTGCCTGAGTTAGTTAAAAAACCTGAGCTAGTTGCCAAAACTACAATTAAAAAAGTTGTCACTCCGGCAGTAAAAAAGTCACCGATAAAAGATAAAAAATTAGCAAGACAAGTTAAAAAAGCTAATCGTTTATCTGGTCGTGCGTCTTCACCAATGACAAAGACTGAAACCATTACTACCATGAACGAACTTCCACGCAGCTCTATGGCAAATGAAGATCGCATGGCACATCAAGTTTCAGGTCGTACAGCAATAGCTGCTGATGTAAAAAGCAGAAGTTCAGCGGGAATGACTAAGGCCTGTTAATTAATAAGATAAAGGCTTAGAACTTTAGTTTAAGCCTTTATTATTCAGCTGAATAATAAAAGGCAACTGTTACTCATAACAGTTGCCTTTTTTAATATCTAGAACTTGAACGGCTACAAAAAAGCCAGCTATAACGTAGCTGGCTTTATATTAAGGTCATCACATAGACTATAACGGAACACTTTACGTATTACTTAACGTAAGTAAGCGTCTCTTTAGCAAGTTTAGTTATCATTGCCCAATCTTTATTTTCAACCGCGTCATTGGGTACTAACCAAGAACCACCACAACAAGCAACATTAGACAATGCTAGGTAGTTACGAACATTTTTCAAACTAATTCCACCTGTTGGGCAAAATGTAATATTAGGAAATGGAGCACCAATTGCTTTAATAGCATTCACACCACCAGACGCTTCTGCGGGGAAAAACTTCAAATGGTTATAACCCAAGTCCGCAGCATCCATTAGTTCTGAAATAGAAGCAATACCTGGGATTAAGGCAATACTAGACTCGTTACCGGCCTGTAATAAATCTTTAGTTAACCCAGGGCTAATAGCGAATTTAGCACCCGCGTCTAT
>DPHE01000043.1:23078-25137 GCA_003521815.1 Colwellia sp. | reverse complement strand
CTCTTTAGCAATAAGACTAATGACATCAAGTGCTGCCGGAGTGCGTAAAGTCACTTCTAGTACTTTAACATCCGCTGCTAATAACGCTTCAGCAATTGGCAAAGCCTCTTCGACTTTATTGATAACTAATACAGGTACGATTGGCCCGGTAGCGAAAATTTCGCTTGGCATAATTTGCCAATTTTTTGATATTGTCATAATTCCTCTATTTTCATTTTCTATTTGCATCAATAATTTACTGATACATAAATATTTAAAACTCAGCTATTTCTTTAAAGAAAGTTATTTAGCTAAACGACTTAGTATTGTTTTATGCATCAAACAATGAGCAAGCGCCAGTTTCTGCAGAGCTTAAGCTACGACGCATAAATCCAAAAAGTTCACGTCCCATTCCTTGATGATGACCATTGACTTGAAATATTGAATTATCACGTTCAGCCAACTCTTTTTCATCAACCAATAAAGTTAGTTCACCTGTCTCACCGTCAAGGTTTATCATGTCGCCTGTCTTAACTTTAGCAATCAAACCCCCATCAAGCGCTTCAGGGCATAAATGGATAGCTGCAGGCACTTTACCTGAAGCACCCGACATACGACCGTCAGTCACTAACGCCACTTTAAATCCTTTATCTTGTAATACTCCCAGTGGCGGCGTTAACTTATGTAATTCAGGCATACCACGTGCTTTAGGTCCTTGGAAACGAACTACCGCAACAAAGTCTTTTTCTAATTCACCTTTATCAAAAGCCGTTTGTAATTCATGTTGATCTTCAAAAACAATTGCAGGGGCTTTCACTACATGGCTACCATCAGGTAAAGATGATGTTTTAATGACAGAAGTGCCAAGATTACCTTTTAATGTTTTCAATCCACCATCAGCTTTAAATGGTTTCGCAACAGTAGCAATAACTTCTTCATCAAGTGACTTTTCAACACAATCAACCCACTTAAGTTCGCCATTATCTAATACTGGTTTTTGGGTATAACGCGTTAAACCACGTCCACAAATAGTTTCTACATCTTCATGTATTAAACCAGACTCAATTAACTCTTTGAACAATAACGCCATACCGCCCGCTTCTTGGAAGTGATTAATATCAGCATGACCATTAGGATAAATTCTAGTAATTAATGGCACTACATGTGATAAATCATTAAAATCATGGAAGTTTATGATAATACCCGCTGCACGGGCAAAAGCGATAATATGCATGATTAAATTGGTTGAACCACCCGTCGCGAGTAATGCAACAATGGCATTAACGATAGAGCGTTCATCTACCATTACACCAATAGGCATGTAATTACCTGATTGTTGAGTTAAGCGTGTTACTTGACGCGCAGCAGCTTTGGTTAACTCTTCACGTAATGGCGTGTTAGGGGGAATAAAAGAAGCGCCAGGTAAATGTAAGCCCATTACTTCAACAACTAATTGATTAGAGTTGGCCGTTCCAAAGAAAGTACAAGTACCAGCAGAATGGTATGAGGCTGATTCAGCTTCTAAAAGCGCATCTTCACCTACTTCACCTTTGGCATATTGTTGGCGAACCATTGCTTTTTCTTTGTTTGGAAGTCCTGAAGGCATAGGACCCGCAGGTACAAAAACAATAGGTAAGTGTCCGAAAGTCATACTCGCAATTAATAAACCTGGTACTATTTTATCGCAAATACCAAGCATTACAGCGCCATCAAACATATTGTGTGATAATCCAACAGCCGTTGACATAGCAATAACATCCCGACTCATCAGGCTTAAATCCATACCTGGTTGGCCTTGTGTCACGCCATCACACATGGCAGGTACGCCCGCAGCAAATTGTGCAATACCACCGGCGTCTTTAACTGCCGCTTTAATAATATCTGGATATGTCTGGTATGGCTGGTGAGCACTCAACATATCGTTGTAAGCAGAAACAATAGCGATATCTGAATGATGTATACCGCGTAAAGATGACTTGTCATCCTTACCACAGGCAGCAAAGCCGTGTGCTAAATTACCACACGATAAGCTTGCTCGATGCACTGTATCTGATTTTTCTGCCTCTATTTTAGCTAAATA
>DPHE01000043.1:17309-22904 GCA_003521815.1 Colwellia sp. | reverse complement strand
AGCTCTAGTGGCAGCACTGCGAGCAATAATTCGCTCTGTAATGTCTACAATTTCTTGTTTCATTTTTATTTCTCAAAATTTATGTAATGGCTAGTTTTAAATTTTCCTAAATAACTTCTACCTAAGCTGCCCAATATACTTGAGTATCAATATTGTCAGCTTGGAGAAATTTACGAATCGGCATGTCAAAGACATCATCACCGTTAAGTGCTTTAGCTAATACTTGCTTTTTGGTATCACCACACAGATGCAAAAAAATATTTTTACTTTGACTTAATGAAGCAAAACTAAAAGTAATCCGTTGATGTGGCGCTGTTGTTGGCTCTACTTTCATTAAAGCATTTTCATTGTTAGTGTCTAGTGCTTGCTTAATTTGCACACTACAGGGAAATAATGAAGCCGTGTGACCATCTTCACCCATACCTAAAATAAGTACGTCTAAGGGTAAGAATGTATTGTTAGCCGCAATATTAAGATCGGCTAATGTTTCATTACAAAGGTCTTCCCCCTGTTTTAAGTGAAAGAATTTAGCTACTGATGCTTTATTTTGTAATAAGTTTTCATGGACTAAACGGGTATTACTGTCAATCGAATGAATATCAACCCAACGCTCATCTGCTAACGTAATAGTGACCTTTTCCCACTCGATATTTTTATTTGATAACTCCTTAAAAAAGCCTTTCGGCGTAGAGCCACCTGAAACAGCAATACTGGCTTTACCTTTAAGTGCAATAGCTAGTTGAAGTATTTCACTTACTTTATCTGCTAACACTAGGTCTAATTGTTCACGGGTGTCGAAATTATTTTGCTCAAACATAATTATTCTACCCAATGGCGATCATCACGCGCGATTAATGAAATGGATGACACCGGCCCCCATGAACCAGCAGCGTATGGCTTAGGTGATTCACTTGTTGCTTGCCATGCATCAATAATGCTATCAGCCCATGTCCATGCCGCTTCTACTTCGTCACGGCTGACAAATAATGACTGATTACCATTTAATACTTCGAGCATTAAGCGTTCATACGCATCAATGACTCGTTGGTCTTGATACGTATCATTAAAACTCAAATCCAATGTATTTTCTTGAATATTCATTTGTGATGCAATACCAGGGATTTTATTCATCATTTGTAATTCAACCCCCTCATCAGGTTGCAAACGAATGGTTAATTTATTTGGCGGTAATTCACTATAGCTATCTTTAAAAATATTGTGTGGTTGCTCTTTAAAGTGCACGACTATTTCACTGTGCTTAACGGGCATACGCTTACCGGTGCGTAAATAGAAAGGCACGCCAGACCAACGCCAGTTATCTATCTCAGCTTTAATGGCTACAAAAGTCTCTGTTTTACTGTTGGTATTAGCACCTTCTTCGTTCAAGTAACCCGGCACTGCAACACCATTTAAGTAACCATCAGCATATTGGCCGCGAACGGTTTTTTCTTTAACATTAAGACGATTAATAGGTGACAACGCCTTAACAGCTTTTAACTTTTCGGCACGAATGCTTTCCGCACTTAAATCAGCTGGGGGCTCCATTGCTAATAAAGACAAAATTTGTAATAAATGGTTTTGGATCATATCGCGCATTTGGCCAGCTTCGTCATAAAATCCCCAACGGCCTTCTATACCAACGCTTTCAGCAACTGTAATTTGAATATGATCTATACTGTTTCTATCCCAGTTGGTGGTAAATAGCGAATTAGCAAAACGTAACACTAAAAGGTTTAATACGGTTTCTTTACCTAGATAATGGTCAATACGATAAATTTGATTTTCGTTAAAGAAACGCGCTACTTGGTCATTAATCACTTTAGAGGATTCTAAACAATGCCCAATAGGCTTTTCCATTACAACGCGATCATCAGCAGATATAATATTAGCATTATTAAGACCATCGCATATATCGCCGTAGAGAACAGGTGCTGTAGAGAAATAATACACGCGTGTGCTATTTCCACCTGATAAAGTATCCGCTAAATTGTTATAAGCGGGAACATCTTTCATATCAAGCTGTTGATATACTAAACGCGCAGTAAAACGTGCTAATACCTCTTCATCTAATGTTTCTGTAACAAAGTTATTAAGGTTTTCTAACACAATACTGATAAATTCTTCAATACTGTGTACTGGGCGAGCTACACCGACAATACGACTTTTTTCATTAATTAAACCACACACTTCTAATTGGTATAAAGCAGGCAACAACTTACGGCGTGATAAGTCACCTAAAGCACCAAAAATAACAATTTCACTGGCTGACTGATAATCTAACTCTTTCATAAAACTTTCTCACCTTAATTTTATATCTAGGGAATTGATGGATAGGTTAATTTCATTAATGGCGGCATATTATGCTAAAATCATCGCATAAAATGCTAGTACCCCCTAATCACATCAAAACGCAGTATTGTAACTAAACTACATATAGCTATAATTTAACGTCTAAATGTTAATCAGTAAAGAACTTTCTGTAATTTTATTACGTCTTTTTTGATGAATGATTAAGAAATGATTAAATCAGCTGATAAACCTATTCAACTTACATCTTAGCTAAATTTCAGAACACATATCTTTAAAAGTATACGCTGAACACCCGTTGTTTATTAATTAAACACTTGCAAAATAGAGGTGTTTTATATTACATTAACCATAATTATGAAATAAAATTTCATTTTTCTGTTACTTAAGAAGAAAATAAATTACAGTAAGAAGTAATAGTCAAGTATTGACTAATAAATTTAAACTTTATCTTGCCACAAAATAGAAAATTGTTGGCTAATATAAGTAGATCTAGGATCACAAGATAATGAATATATTAGAAAAGATAAAAAACGAACTAGATACATTCAGTAAATCAGAACGTAAAGTAGCTGAAGTGATATTATCTTCACCTAATACCGTTATACACTCGAGTATCGCTGCACTAGCTAAGCAAGCTAATATAAGCGAACCTACCGTGAACCGCTTTTGTCGACGTTTAGATACAAAAGGCTATCCCGATTTCAAACTTCATTTAGCGCAAAGTTTAGCTAACGGTACTCCCTATGTTAACCGCCACGTAGATGAGAATGATACCGCAGAAGAATATACGTCTAAAATTTTTGAATCAACTATGGCTAATCTTGAATTGGCGCGTAAAAGTTTAGATCCAACGTCAATAAACCGCTCTGTAGATGTGTTAACCCAAGCTAATAAACTTTCATTTTTTGGTCTAGGCGCTTCTGCCATTGTTGCCCGCGATGCACAGAATAAATTTTTTCGCTTCAATGTGCCTGTTATTTGTTTCGATGACATATTAATGCAACGTATGAGTGCTATAAATAGTCGCCAAGGTGATGTTGTTGTTGTCATTTCTCATACGGGCAGAACAAAATCACTGGTTGAAGTAGCAACCTTAGCTAAAGAAAATGATGCAACCGTTATTGGCATTACCACAAAAGATACACCATTGGCTAAAGAATGTAGCATCGTTTTATCGGTTGATGTAAGCGAGGATACCGACCTTTATATGCCAATGGCTTCTAGAATTGCTCAATTAGCACTAATAGATGTATTAGCTACCGGCTTTACGTTACGCAGAGGAAGTAAATTTAGAGATAATTTGAAAAAAGTAAAAGACAGTTTACGAAGCTCTCGCTTTGATAGAAAAGATTAAGTTATAATTTTCACAAAGAAAATTTAAGTGCAAAAGATCAACAGACCCTAACGCAAAAACCATTTAAAGACATAGAGAAGGATTAACATGCCTAGAAGAACAAAAATTGTTGCCACCCTTGGCCCGGCAACCGATGATAAAGCAATATTAAAATCAGTACTTGCTGCAGGTGTAAACGTAGTGAGACTTAATTTTTCTCACGGAATTCCTCAAGATCATATCGACAGAGCTAATAATGTTCGCGAAGTTGCCAAAGAATTAGGTATTTATGTTGGTATTTTAGGCGATTTACAAGGACCTAAAATTCGTATTTCCACCTTCAAAGATGGTCCAATAAAATTAGCTATTGGTGATAAATTTGAACTTGATGCTACCTTAGGCAAAGGTGAAGGTTGCCAGGAAAAAGTTGGGATTGATTATAAAAAACTAGTACAAGATGTTAATGCAGAAGATATCTTATTACTTGATGACGGTCGCGTACAATTAAGAGTATTATCCACTTCGAATAACTCTGTATTTACCGTTGTAACTGTAGGTGGACCATTATCAAACAATAAAGGTATTAACCGTCAAGGTGGTGGACTAACAGCCCCAGCATTGACTATTAAAGATAAAGAAGATATCAAGTTAGCAGCTAAAATCGAAGTTGACTTTCTAGCAGTTTCATTCCCGCGTGATGCAGCAGATATGCGTGAAGCACGATTACTTGCTAATGAAGCCGGTTGTGATGCTCAATTAGTCTCTAAAATTGAGCGGGCTGAAGCTGTTAATGATGATAAAGTATTAGATGGAATTATCCTTGCTTCTGATGTTGTAATGGTTGCTCGTGGTGATTTAGGTGTAGAAATTGGCGATGCTGAACTTGTAGGCAAGCAAAAACATATCATTGCTCGTTCACGCGTACTAAACCGTGTTGTTATTACTGCCACACAAATGATGGAAACCATGATTGAACAACCTATGCCAACACGTGCCGAGGTTATGGATGTAGCAAACGCAGTATTAGATGGTACTGATGCGGTAATGCTAAGCGCTGAAACCGCTGCAGGTAAATATCCTGTTGAAACAGTATTAGCAATGGCTAGCGTTTGTGTTGGTGCTGAAAAACATCGATCAGTCAATATTTCGAATCACAGAATGGATTCAACATTTACTGAAGTATCTGAAACGATTGCCTTATCAGCCATGTATGCCGCCAACCATTTAGAGGGTGTTAAAGCGATTATAGCCTTAACTGAGTCAGGCCAAACCAGTAAATTAATGTCTCGCGTCACATCAGGATTACCTATTTATTCTTTGTCTCGTCATCCTAAAACATTGAATAAAAGCGCTATTTACCGTGGTGTATACCCTGTCGCCTTTGATTCAAAACAAAGTAATAATGAAAGCTTAGACAGCGATATACTCAAATCAGTATGTAAAGAAGCTGATTTAAAAGTAGGTGATAAAGTGATTGTGACTCATGGTGACTTAATGGAAACTGTGGGTGCATCAAATACGCTAAAAGTATTAATTATTACTAAAAAGCATTTAAGTTAGTTGCATTTAAGCTAGTTTAAGTTAATAAACGAGTAGCGAATGTCGAGAAATAGACGTTCGTTACTCGTCATTCATCCCTCATCAACAAGTCCCTTTTATTCTTCTATATAAATTCCAATTAAATAGCACCCTTCATATTCTTTATCTATCCGCACAACTTTACCCCGTATATCTAGCGGAGGTACTTAGCCTGATGGTGGAGTAAGTCTATCCCCCTGTGTCAAATATCTATGCAAAGCTTTTTAAGTGATTAATAATCCGTTTCAATGATATCGGTTGCGCTGTACCTAAATTTTGAGCGAATAACGAAATACGTAATTCTTCGATCATCCACTTAGTCATTAAAATATCTTGCGCTACAGGCTTATCCTTTCGCTGAGCTGACAACACAC
>DPHE01000043.1:16388-17227 GCA_003521815.1 Colwellia sp. | reverse complement strand
TTTAAATAGCGAATAATATCATCTAACTTTTCGATACCTGAAGCACTGACAAAGCCCTTAAAAACTAGCTGTTCACTTTGTTGTTTTATATCACCATGGGATTGAATAACATTCAGCGGTACACTGCCCTTTAATTTTTTAGCGACATCGTGTCGTAAGCTTAATGCTTGCTCCACTTTAATTGCGGCGCTTAACACACAGTCTGAAATTTCTGCTCGGACATAGTTTCGCATTAACACAAAATTAGACTCTGTGCGTGGTAAGTGCGCTAACCCATTTTTTTGTAAATACTGTTTAACTAAATAAACGCAAGCGGCTTGAATACAATCTTGTAACAAATCAGCAATGGACCCAAAAGGGTTAAAATATAAACCTAGCTTCGCTTTATTTGGCAGTTTTTCTTGTAAGTATTTCAGTGGTGATGGAATATTTAATAAAATTAAACGACTAATACCCGTCAACATCGCTTGCTCAGCATGCTCTTGTTGTTCAAACAGTTCAATGGCAACACTACTGTTATGATCCACTAAGGCAGGAAACGCCTTAATAGTGATATTGGCGACCTTTTTCTCATAACTTTGCGCTAAGTTACCAAAATCCCATTGAATTAATTTGCTTTTTTCAATGCCCTTCTCTGCCACTTGTTTAATTGACGCTTTTACTTTTCCTTGTAGCTCAGATTTTAGTAAATTGAGATCTCGACCTTGTTTTAGTAATTGACCTTTTTCATTAACAATTTGAAAGTTCATTGTTAAATGCAATGGTAACTCAATATCATGCCAAGCATCCTCAGGCAACCTAACCCCTGTCATTCGTAATAACTGTTTTGCTAAGGCATC
>DPHE01000043.1:4354-16127 GCA_003521815.1 Colwellia sp. | reverse complement strand
GCTTTAGGTAAAACCTTAATTAACGCCACCACTAAATCATAACGAAGTGCTGGGATTAACCAGTCAAAACCCTCATCTTGGCACTGATTTAACAGGGTAATAGGAATAATAACGCTAATGCCATCATCCACATCACCTGGGCTAAAATGATACGCTAAAGGAAGTGTTAAATTATCTTGTTGCCAGGTATCAGGGTATTCTTTACTTGATAACTCATTTGATGATTCATTGAGTAAGAATTCTTTAGTAAAATTAAGCAACTCATTATTTTGTTGTTTCGATTTTTTCCACCAGGCTAAAAAGCTACGTTGGCAAATAACCGTTTCAGGGAGTTTATCTGCATAAAAATCAACCAGCTGTTGTTCTTCAATAAGGAAGTCTTTACGACGCGCTTTTTGTTCTAGCGCTTCAATACTGGCCACTAGCGATTGATTTTGTGCTAAAAACTTTTCCTTAATACTGCAATCTCCGTTTACCAGTGCTTCACGAATAAACAGCTCTCTACAGGTGTGCGGTTCAATGGTATTGAAGTTTATTTTTCGCTTAGTAACGATGCTCAACCCATAAAGGCTGACTTGCTCAAAGGCCATTACAGCCCCTTGCTTTTTCTCCCAGTGAGGTTCGCTATAACTGCGCTTTAACAAATGTTCCGCTAGAGGCTCTATCCACAGGGGATCAATACGGGCATTCATTCGGGCAAATAAGCGACTGGTTTCAACTAATTCAGCTGACATTAACCACTTTGGTGGTTTTTTAGCGAGCGCTGATCCTGGAAAAATAAAGAACTTACTACCACGAGCCCCTTTAAACTCTCTGTTTTCGTCTTGCTGTCCTAAATGACTTAATAAACCAGAAAGCACTGCCTGATGCACAGACACTAAACTATCAGGAATAGTCGCCTCTTGTTTTTTCTCATTATTACTATTAGCCTCATCCGTTAAAGAAAACTGATAATAGACCGACGTAAGCGTTATTTTTTGTTCTTTTAACGTTAATTTAAGTTGGCTAATAATATCTTGCCATTCACGTAAACGGACATAAGATAAAAACTCTCGCTGACACAGTTTTCTAAAGTGATTTTGCGATAAATTTTTCTGTTGAGCGTTAACGTATTGCCATAAATTAAGAATACTAATGAAATCTGATTGCTTATCTTTAAAGCGATTATGTTTTTCATCCGCCGCTTGCTGCTTTTCGTGAGGCCTTTCACGAGGATCTTGAATACTCAGGGAACTAACAATAATCAATACTTGTTCGACACAACCTAAGTCAATCGCGGTTAACACCATTTTAGCTAAACGAGGATCTATCGCAAACTTAGATAATAATCGTCCTGATGTTGTTAATTGAGTATGACTATTATTACTATTAACAGTGTTGTCTACCGCAGCCAGCTCTTCTAATAATTTAACACCGTCGTTAATATTTTTATTATCTGGTGGCTCAACAAAAGGGAAGTTGCCTATTTCACCTAAATCTAATGCCAACATTTGCAATATAACGGTGGCTAAATTAGTACGTAAAATTTCAGGGTCAGTAAATTTTGGCCTATTAAGAAAGTCATCTTCACTGAACAAACGTATACATATACCAGACGACACACGACCACAACGCCCTGCTCTTTGATTAGCACTGGCTTGTGAAATAGCTTCTATGGGTAAGCGCTGCACCTTAGTACGATAACTGTAGCGAGAAATACGGGCAGTGCCGGGATCAATAACATATTTAATTCCAGGCACTGTTAAAGACGTTTCAGCAACGTTTGTCGCTAATACTATATTACGCCCGGTATGGGGTTTGAAAATTCTATTTTGCTCACTAATGGTCAACCGAGCATACAGCGGAAGAATGTGTGTATGCGGTAAATTAGCTTTCGTTAATGCTAGAGCCGTATCACGAATTTCTCGTTCACCATTGAGGAAAATAAGAATATCCCCTTGACCTTGACTACTGTTGGGATGTTCAGATAACTCATCAACCGCATCGAGAATACCACTAATAATGTCTTTGCCTTCATAAGAGCCCTCTGTCGATGAAAACGGTTTATCATCGCTGTCACCTTGTTCAGCGCTTTCATTTAAGGGACGATAACGCATTTCAACTGGAAAGGTTCGTCCTGACACTTCAATAACAGGTGCAGGTTTACCTGATTTATCAGCAAAATGATTGGCAAAACGTTGGGGATCAATAGTGGCTGACGTCACAATAACTTTTAAATCAGGACGTTTGGGTAAAATCTGTCGTAAATAACCTAAAATAAAATCAATGTTTAAACTACGCTCATGCGCCTCATCAATAATAATGGTGTCATATTGGCGAAGTAATCGATCTTTTTGCATTTCAGCCAATAAAATACCGTCGGTCATTAATTTTATATAACTTTGGCTTGTGACTTGATCGTTAAAACGAACTTTATAACCAACCTGCTCACCTAGCTTGGTGTTAAGCTCTTCGGCAATACGATTGGCAACAGTTCTAGCGGCAATTCTACGCGGCTGAGTATGACCAATAAGACCATCAACACCACGGCCTAACGCAAGACAAATCTTTGGAATTTGCGTTGTTTTACCTGAGCCAGTCTCACCGGCAATAATCACTACTTGATTATCACTAATGGTCTGATAAATCAGTTCAGCATTATCACTAATAGGTAAGCCTTCTGGGTAGCTTATCTTAGGTACATTCTGTAATTTTTTTTGCTTTTCATTAATAGATTTTTCAATAGCTTTGGCCATTCTACTAAGGTGCTTTGCTTGTTGCTCAAGCTTAGTCACAGCAGAAGTATCAGACGGTTTTAACTGGCTAATAATTCTTTTATGATGCAATAATTGCTTTTTAAAGCGTGGTAAATCTGATTGTTTAACTTGTGTTAAAAGATCAAATAAAGCTTGGACATTTGGGGGTTTAACCGGGGTATTATCAGAAAGCAAACTAGACTCTATTACTCAAAAAAGGAAAATACAAAGTATAGAGTCTATTTTATCAGGTATATCGCATATACCCAAGCCACTTCAATAGCCGAGTGTCAGAACGCTTGAGTGGAGTATGATCTAGACTAATGTTTTTATTAACTTGCCTATGCATTTTAGTCAGGAGTTTATTAAAAACGACATACTTCCTTCGAAGGGTCGATATTAATCTACATAAGCATGAAAATTAATAAGAAAATTTATTTATCGCATATAACGTCGCTGCTTTTAACCAAATGGCTCCAACGTTACCATCGCCAACCTTTTTGTTGTCTAGCTGCGTAACGGGGACAATTTCTTTTGTTGAACTCGTTATCCAAATTTCATCCGCCGCATTAACTTCTTCAAGGGTAATGATTCGCTCTTCAAGCGGTATAGAACACTCTTTAGCCAATATATCAATTAGTAGCTGGCGGGTAATACCTGGCAAAATTTGATTATCTTGAATAGGCGTAGCAATAACACCGTCTGTAACAATAAAAATATTAGATGAACTCGCTTCAGTTAATTCGTTATTACTATTATAGAGTAAGGTTTCTTGGCTACCGACTTCATACCCTTCTTGAAAATGTAAAACATTGCCAAGTAACGATGTAGACTTTATTTGACAACGTTGCCAGCGTAGATCTTCGCTGCTAATCAAGGAATAACCTTTGCCTACAGTGGCTAAATCCGGTGTTTTAGGTACGGGAATTTCAAAAGCCATGGCAAATACTGTGGGTGTTACATTAGCTGGAAACGCATGAAAACGCTTAGTATCGGTACCGCGACTCACATGTAAATAAAGGCCTAATGGGCCAGCACCATTTTTTTCAATTAAGGTGTCACACAATGTTTTCCATTGTGCATCATTCCAATTTACCTCAATACCAATCTCATTAAGTCCATCGTTCAGACGATTAATATGACCTTTAAAGCCCACCATTTCACCAAAGTAAGACGGTATCACTTCATAAATGCCGTCACCAAATAAAAAGCCACGATCTAGGGGAGAAATTTTAGCTTCTTCAATAGGCATATAATCGCCATTTAAAAACACTGTGTTCATTTTATTTTCCTATCATTCTACTACGTATCTTAATAACCAATTAAGGCTCTAATTCGGGCAATCAGGGCAATACCTTCCGATGCCGGTAGACTATCTTCTGTTAATTCATTTTTACGGGTAACGCCATCGACGCTCCCTAAATTTGATATATATTTTAAGATCTGTTCTGGGCAAGTCTGGTTTAATAAATCCTGCTTAGACCAAATACTTAAGAATGCTAAAATACCATAAACGCCCCAATTTGAGACATCACTAATAATCAATTCATCACACTCAGTTACCGCTGGAATAATGTTTAGCTCTACTAAAAACGCCTTTACATTACCCATACCAATTTCATTACCTCCATCACCAATAGCAATAGTAGGACAATTTGCTTCATCCATAAAAAAATCAAAACAAGCAGCTCTTGCACTAATATCTTCACCGCGCATATTATGATAACAACCATTTTCAGCTAAACCAGGATGCTCTATTGAGATGATCGCCTCAGGTTTATAATGGGCTAAAGCGCGCTTTGCTTCCACCAAACCCATCTCTTTTTTACCCACACTGATCACACAAGTTCGATAGTCCTGTTGAAAAGCGCTTGCCATCGGCGTGCCACAAACTAGAACGGGATTTGCGCCCAAAATATCAAGCGCACGATATAAAATCAAGGCACCAACCGGCCCATCCGTTTCAAACGTATCTTCTACAGGAAAGCCCGTACCAATAAATATAGTGCCTTTAATATCACGCATTACTTTAGCCGCACGTAAGCAGTAACCGGCACTAAGCTGAGTTTGTAAGCCTTTCATGCCTCGTAAATTACGCTCAACAAGCATGCTTTCTATTTGTTCACTAAGCGCTTGTTCATGTGAAACGAATTGACTCATTAACGTAAGTCCCTCTTTATTTCAGTCTTTATTTTTCCAATATCAATCACAAGTCACTAACTCTGTACGATTAAAACCGCTTAAATTTAAATGAAATATATTGTGAGCCTGTTCCATACTAATGGGTTCAAAACGTACTTTGCCCCCTTGGTTTAATTGCCCTAATTTAGCCGTATCTACCGACGAGACAGCACCAATTTTAGGATAACCGCCAATGGTTTGCCTATCATTGAGTAAAACAATGGGTTGACCATCAGCGGGGATTTGTACTGCTCCATGACAAATCCCTTCCGATAAAATTCCCTCAACATCACACGCTATTGCCTGACCTTCTAATCTATATCCCATACGATCAAAACTTTTACTCACCGTATATTCAGTAGAAAAAAACAAGCGTTTTTGGTATGAATTAAAATGCTGTTGTTGATAGCTTGGTACGGTATGTAATATTATTTCATCCGTATAGACAGGTCTTAATTTTTCGACTAATAACAAGTTTTTATTTTTATTGTTATCACTGTTGTTATGGGTGGTTTTATGGTTGTTTCGGCGAGTACAAGCTAACATATCGCCGGCTAATAATTTCTCTCCCCTTAACCCACCAATTCCTTCACGACAAACCGTGGCTGTGCTTCCAAAACTGGGTGTAATATTAAAACCATCGGCAACCGCTAAATAACAACGAACACCTTGAGTGGCAAAACCTAAAGCAATCTCATCACCCGCTTTTACGTGATAACTCCGCCATAACCCTTTTGTTTGACCATTAATGGTTAGCGGCATGTTAGCACCCGAAATGGCGAGGGTGGTATCAACTTGTGCAATTAATATTAAACCGCCTACACTAATTTCAATCGCGGTGGCGTTTAACATGTTGCGGCATAGACGATTGGCCCATTGAAAAGCGAGTAAATCGACAGGACCCCCATTGGTCAACCCTAGATTAAACGCACCAAAACGACCGGCATCTTGAATAAGGCTTAGCATACCGGCTTGTTTAACTAAAAAGCCCTGTGGTAATGATGACTTACTCATAACTCACCTTTAGCGTTCCGCCTAAGGTAATAAATTCGTCTTTAGAAATAGCAACAAACCTCACTCTATCACCCACGTTGACCGGCATAGTAGGAGTGGCTTTCGCGTTAAACATATCAATGGGGCAAAGACCAATAATATTCCAACCACCGGGGGAAACACTAGGGTAAATAGCCGTTTGTCTATCCGCAATAGCAACAGCCCCTTTAGGTACTTTCATTCTAGGGGTGTTCAACCTTGGCGCAGCAATTCGTTTGTCTACCTCACCTAAGTAAGCAAAACCAGGAGCAAAGCCAATGGCATAAACACGATATTCTTGTGCTTGATGAAGTTCAATCACTTGTTCGACCGTTAAGTGAGCACGTTGCGCAATAACCGATAAATCGGGGCCCGACTCATTGCTATAATAAACAGGCAATTCAACTATGTTAGCTTCATCGTTAGTAACTTGCTCTTTCAAATGATGATCAATAGATTGTAATAAGTTAAGTAGTTGGTTTCGTATTTGATGATGATCTGTGGTCATCATATTAAACATCACCATCAAGGACGCGTATGATGGCACTAAATCAATTATATCGGGTGCTAACGATTGCGCCATAGCTTTACGTATAAGTTGCTCTACTTGCTGAACTGTAGCCGAAACATTAGCACTAATTTGGCCACCATCTTGCTCACAAAAATAGATAATTAACGCGTTCTCACCAGCGATATGAATATTAAGATTGTCGAGCATTAACCTATTAGCTCCCTAATGGCCTCAATAGCCAGTACCCCTTCAATATTATCACCATGGACACATAAGCTATCGGCGTTTAATGCTAAAACATGACCACTAACAGTGGTAACACACCCATGCTCTTTTAACTGCTTCACTTGGGAAAGCATTTTTTCTTTATTATGCACTGCACCGACTTGGCTGCGTGCTAATAACTTGCCATCATCGGCATAACAACGGTCAGCAAAGGCTTCACTTAACACGTCAATACCAAAGGCTTTAGCCTCTATTCTATGTTGATCAATTTGTGGTGTTGCTTGTAACATTAACTTAAGCGGTTTGTGATAGTTAGACAGTGCCATCAGTATCGCCTCACGCACATTTTCTTGTACCATCATATCATTGTACAAAGCACCATGAGGTTTAACATAGTCAAGATCAAGTCCTAGCGATTTAGCCACACCATCAATAGCGGCTACTTGATAAGTCACTAGTGCAATAATCTCATCGGTAGAGCAATTCATAGAACGGCGACCAAAACCACCCAGATCAGGATAGCCCGGATGCGCACCAACAATAACATTGTGAGCTTTCGCTAATTCGAGAGTTTTTTGCATCACTAAAGGATCGCCAGCATGAAAGCCACAAGCAATATTCGCTTGATCTATATGAGGCATCACCTGTTCGTCTAAGCCCATAGACCAACTACCAAAGCTTTCACCTAAATCACAATTTAATTTCATCTTATTGTCCTATTAATAATAGTCTTACAGTACCGCTAATGTTGAGTTTGCGATATCAGTAACCAACATTTTTCCGGGGCTATGGGTAATACAAAATGGCGGTTTAGTTTGTTCTAATACAAGTTGAGGCGTAACCCCACAAGCCCAAAAAACAGGTACTTCATATTCGTTAATCGTTACGGCATCACCATAGTCAGGGGTATTGATATCATCAATGCCAATCAGTTTAGGATCACCAAAATGTATTGGTGCGCCATGTACTGACGGAAAACGACTACAAATTTGTATTGTACGTATAGCGTCTTTTGCCAACATAGGCCGCATGCTCACCACTGTTTCACCACTAAAACGCCCAGCTGATTTACAGGCTATATTAGTTCGGTACATAGGTACATTTTTACGTTCGCTAATATTACGAATTTCAAGTCCATCAGCAATCAATGCTTCCTCAAAAGAAAAAGAACACCCTAAAACAAACGTCACTAAATCATCGCGCCACAAGTCTTTAATGTGGGTTAACTCTTGTGTTAACAGGCCATTCTCAAACAAGCGATAACCGGGTACATCAGTGCGAATATCAATATCTTGACCAAGCTCAGGTAATAGAAAACCCCCTGCATTGGTTGACATACCAATTAACGGACAAGGTTTTGGATTAAACAAACAAAATTGTAAAAAATCGTCTGCCCACTCTTTAGGTAAAATAACAATATTACCTTGCACGCAACCTTGGGCACAACCCGAGGTATTACCGGTAAACTCTTGTGTTCGGATCAGCTGTCGTAATGCATAGGCACTCAATGGTGAAGAGACATTATTAGTATCGTTTACTGGCATGAAAACTCCACATTATAAAATTGGTAATTATTAATCATTGATCAGCATTGATCATTAATGATTTATTATTAGTCGTTAGTCACAAGCGTCTTAACCTGAGTGATAGTATTGCGAAAAATCGTTTCAAAATCTATGAAAATACAATAAGTAATGTATATGACGTAATAAAAAAGGCGAATCATTTCTGATCCGCCTTAAATAAAACATGACTGCTAACTAACAAGTTAAACGTGTTTATTCATCTATCTCATTTGCTTCGGCTATACGTTGTATCCGATCTTGTTCTTCCATAAATGCGGCTTTTATTTCTTCGATCACGTTATCAACATCGGCTGAAATTGTACTTTCGTTGAATAACCCTGTCAGTTTAGTTTCAAACGTTAATTCGCCACTTTCATACAAGGCCCACATTTCTAGGCCATACTTACGTGATAATAACTCTGGTGCAAACTGCCCATAGTAATTAGTGATGTTAGCTACATCACGCATTAACATGGCTTTAGCATTATTATTGGCTGAGGCATCAACAGCTTGAGGTAAATCAATAATAACAGGGCCATATTCATCAACAAGTACATTAAACTCAGATAAATCGCCATGAACAATACCCGCACATAACATACGCACAATATAGTCAATAACTTGTTCGTGATCTTCGATGGCTTGTTCTTTTGACATAACCACGTCATTTAATCGTGGCGCAACATCACCGGCTTCGTCGGTGATCAACTCCATTAACAACACGCCCTCAAAACAACCAAAAGGATGAGGCACTCGAACACCGGCTTCTGCTACTGTATATAGGGCATCTACTTCAGCATTTTGCCATGCTTCTTCTTGTTGGTTACGACCATACTTAGAGCCTTTTTCCATGGCTCTAGCACGCCGGCTATTTCGACTTTTTCTGCCTTCCTGGTACTGAGCCGCTTTTTTAAAGCTACGCTTATTAGCTTCTTTATACACTTTAGCACAGCGAATTTCACTGCCACAGCGAACCATAAAAACAGTGGCTTCTTTACCACTCATTAATTGACTAATCACTTCGTCAACTAGGCCGTCATCTATAAGAGGTTGGATACGTTTTGGTGTTTTCATAACAACGTTATACTGTAATATTGGTAAATGACAAAATTATAAGCTCTCTATTTTTTCAATGAATTAAAAAAGTTAAGCAACTTTTTTCGTACTTATTTGACTCGCAAGGTATTCATCTAATGACCCTTGAAAGTTTACTAACTGTTTATCTTTAATATCAATAATACGGGTCGCTAAACTTGAAACAAAAGCACGATCATGACTCACAAAAATCAACGTACCTTCAAAGTCTTTTAATGCATTATTTAAGGCATCAATCGCTTCAATATCCATGTGGTTAGTTGGTTCATCCATAATCAACACATTAATATCTGCCATCATTAACATACCAAATAATAAACGGTTTTTCTCTCCACCTGAACAGTTACGTGCTTTTTTATTCGCATCGTCGTCAGTAAACAATAAACGTCCTAACATACCACGAACACTTAAATCATTATGGCAAGGTCTACGCCATTGTGACATCCAGTCCATCAGTGTTAAGTCATTGTCAAAAAATGAACCGCTATCTTGTGGGCAATACCCAATAGCAGCATTTTCAGACCACTTAACAACACCTTCAGTGTGTGATAATTCATTCATTAAACAGCGTAACAAGGTAGTTTTACCCACGCCGTTTTCGCCAATAATCGCAAGTTTAGCACCCGCTTCAAGCAATAAGTCACCTTTTTCAAATAATACTCTGCCATCAAAACCATGACTAAGCTTTTCAAGTTCTAACGCTTGACGATGCATTTTTTTACCCGGAGCAAAGGCAATTTTAGGCGTAATACGGCTTGATGATTTCACATCATCGAGTTTTATTTTGTCCATTTTTTTAGCTCGAGAACTGGCTTGTTTTGCTTTTGAAGCATTCGCGCCAAAACGGTTTACAAAGTCTTGTAGCTCTGCAATTTCTTCCGCTTTTTTAACGTTACCTGATAATAACTGCTCACGTAATAAACCTGACTGTTCTAGGAAGAATTCGTAATTACCTGGGTAGATACGTAATTCACCGTAATCAATATCTGCCATATGGGTACAAACAGAGTTAAGGAAATGTCTATCATGCGAAATGATAATCATGGTGCATTTACGTTTGTTCAACTCACCTTCTAACCAACTAATGGTATGAATATCCAAGTTGTTGGTTGGCTCATCAAGTAATAAGATATCAGGGTTCGCAAACAACGCTTGTGCAAGAAGAACACGTAATTTCCAACCGGGTGCAACTTGTTGCATTGAACCATAATGAAATGATTCATCAATGCCCGCTTCCAATAGAATTTCACCGGCACGACTTTCAGCCGTGTATCCATCCATTTCAGCAAATTCGCTTTCTAAGTCGCCAGCACGCATACCGTCGGCTTCACTCATTTCCGCTTGTGCATAAATAGCGTCACGTTCTTGTTTAACTTTCCATAACGCCATGTCACCCATGACCACAGTATCAATAACATTGTATTCTTCAAAGGCGAACTGATCTTGGCCTAAGGTACTTACCTTGTTGCCCGTACTAACCGATACATTGCCTGAGCTTGGTACTAGGTCGCCGCTGAGTATCTTCATAAATGTAGACTTACCACAGCCATTTGCGCCGATCAAACCATAACGGTGACCGTTACCAAATTTAGCAGATATGTTTTCAAATAAAGGCTCAGCGCCAAATTGCATTGTAATGTTAGATGTAGTGATCAAAGGGTATTCCTAAATTTTGCTAACAAATATTGAATGGTTCATTATTAAATAGCGCTGATTACCCTTTAACTAAACAGGTAAATAAGCCAAAAAATAACAATAAATACTCAAAATAATAAGGTCGCGCATTATACAGCAAGAGTGCTGTAAACAAAATCTAATCTTTACAATAAAGTGATGGTTTTTTCGTCAACGGTATATTTAAGCTTAATAATAAGTTGGCTAAACGCGCTATTTTACGATTACTCAGTTGCCGATAATCAAAATAGGGACAAACAATGAGCCTGTTTGCAGTATCAATAGCAAAGTCATCATCTAACCAAACTAAATTCACGACGAGTTTAGTGCTATTGATAAGCGCTTTCGCATGGCCTTTGCCACAAATAATATGCACGTTGTTTTTACTTGGGTTTAATTGAGGCACTGAAAATAACAACGCAGTGTTACTTTGTGCTTGTAATAAATAGTTATCACGATAATCTTGCCAAGTAGGCGCAAACGTTGAAAAGTTATAATACTGGCTATCTAACCCATACAGTAACTTAGCATAGACATTAAATACTTTACGCCAACCATTACCACACGCTTGGTTAATCAGGTTAATCTCGCCTTTAACAAGTGCGACCACGTCATCTACGTGTTGATATTCACGCATGTTAGGTTTATTTGCGATATAGACGGTAAACCTAACATTATTATCTCCAAAACCAATATTTTTCATGTGTTCCTATTTATCGAATAGTATTGTAAAAACCCAGTGTTAGTTGGTCGTG
>DPHE01000043.1:729-4114 GCA_003521815.1 Colwellia sp. | reverse complement strand
CGCCATTTTTGGCCAGTGTATTGTTGACGGTTCTACGCTGTTTTTACAACTCATGGGCTCGTTACCTTTATAATTTTGACACCCCCAGAACTCGCCTTTATTACTTGAGCGTAAAACCATGTCTGCATTGCAGCGTCCACAAGTCGGTATTAAACTGTTACAGGCTGCATTTAAACAAACCTTAAACCCAGGATAGTGCTTGCTCGTCATAGGGCTTTCACATTTAGCACAAGGCTTTTGTATATGTTCACAGCGAGGCAAGTGTGAACAAGCATAAAAAGCACCAAAGCGACCGGTTCTTTTTTTTAAGATGCCCGTTTCACAAACCAAACAACTTATTTTATCTACAAATGACTGACTGACTGAGCTTGTAAACTCATTTAGCTCAATTTGATGCTCGTTCACCAGTTCTTTAACAAAATGATTTGATTCACTCATATCGGCAATGATATACACTCTATCTTTCGCTCTGGTTAGCGCAACATAAAATAAGCGTCGTTCTTCTGCATAGTCAAAGCTTTCTTTTTTAGCGAGTAAGGCATCAAGCAGCGGTGGTGTTACCTTTTGAGACGGAAAACCATGAGCACCTTTTTTCATGCCAACAATGATGACATAGTCTGCCTCTTTCCCTTTTGAGGCATGAAAAGATTGAGGCTCAATCGTTAGTAATGGATATTGATGACTCATGCGTTTAAGATCTTGCTTACTAGGTAAAAGAAACCAAAAACGCGCTAATAAGTAAACCTTAACTGGCTTACACACTTTCGCTGAAATAGCTGCTAACACCTCATCAATGGCCCCATTTGCCATTTCATCAATTAGTGTAGTGTTGGGTGAATTCACTTCACCACTATCTCGTTTCAGCAAAGACACCGCAGGTGCATTAACATGCTTTAAGGAGTTAATCGTTTTTTTAATTTGTGCCGGGTTTTTACTAATAAAGTCTGCTGCGACTTTGCCAATATGGTTATTAAATCTAAACGTTAGATCTAATACTGATTGCGTTGTTGCCCCAAAATAATGGGAAAACTTAGTTGTTAAGGTAAAATCAGCACCGCTAAATCGGTAAATAGCCTGCCAATCATCCCCCACTGCAAATACAGAACAGTCTTTATTATTATCGCGTAACGCTTTGACTAAACGCGCACGAGGCTCTGAAATATCTTGAAATTCATCTACCATAATATAACGCCATGGTGACTGAAACTTGCCTGTTTGAACATACGCCAACGCTTTATTAATCATATCGTCAAAATCAATTTCACCGCGACCAATTAAATGTTGTTCATACGCAGTTGAAATGGGCTTGAGTAAGGCTAACGCTTTGGCTGTTTGCTTAGGCTCGACAGCGTTAGCAATGACCTTCTCTTTAAACGTAATATCGACATTACCGTCTACAGAGTGGTTAACAGAGGCCGCTTTATATAGCCCCACTAGCTGAGAAAGTGTTTTTGCAAGCGCTATTGTTCTGCCATTTTCATTGAGGGTTGCGAGTATTACCTCGGTAGGTAATAACTGGGGCGATAGCCGTTCGGCCGATAATACCCCCAATTGCTTATGTCGCGCATTCAATGATGATATTAGAGTACTAACTAACTGACCTTCTTGATGCTGAGCATAGGTTAATTCAAGACAGTGAGTATGACATGTGTGATGAATGGCACGTTTGGTTTTAATACCCTCAAGGTAGGCGTCTGTATCGAGGTAAGGCGCGGTATCTCCGTGCTTGTCGATCTCATCATATTCAATATAAATAGCTAACTCAGGCAGAAAAAAGTCAGGCTGATATTGTTTACGCTCACTTGTTTGTACCTCAAAAGCGTATTTAGCACGATATTGATATTCTATCCCGTGGGTAAATAATGCATTGGCAATATAAAACTCACCAAAGCTGTTGACCTGCTCGCCTTTAAAAGTGCGTATATCATTATCAGTAAAGTACTGGTAACAATCACCCTGGCTTGTAAAATCAAACACACTTCGCTCAACGTAATAGTATTGACTAAAATACTCAAGTACCAGCTCACGATATTGAATCGACTCATTCATCAGTTGTTCAAAATAACGTTGAACCCATATCGACTTTGCTTTTTCATCTTCAGCCAATACTGACAATGTCGGTTTTTTCCCTTCAACCTTGGCGATAATACTCAACCCTAAACCATGAAAAGTCGTTGCGCTAATGTTAGTAGTTGATAACTTATCTTGTATCCTTTCATCCATTTCATTAGCCGCTTTACGGCCATAAGCTAACAATAATATTTGCTCGTGCTTAGCCTGCCCGCTATTGAGTAAATAACCTGCACGTCCAACCATCACACTGGTTTTTCCTGTTCCAGCACCCGCCAACAACAAATTATTGTCATTATCGATAATACAGGCCCTACGCTGATGAAGTGTTAACGGGTTAGATTCAACATGATCAAAAAAGGCTTTATGCGCTAGAAGCGCTTTAGTTATATAGCGTTCACGACAATCGGTTATATCCTGAATTTTAACACGTTGGTAATACGATAACCGTTGCAGTTTTTTAGCAACGCTTGCCCATGTGTCACTTGATTGAGATGCTTTACCTGATTTACTTACTTTACTCAGCTTATTCAGCCTATTTAGCTTAAGCCACAAAAACCAACGCTTACCTTCTTGATTTACGGCTAATTGAATACGTTCAATAGTTGATTGGCGTAAATATCGATTAGTCGTGATTTTATCTATGGTTGTTAATAACGTGTCAACACGCTTAATGTTGGCTAATGCCCAAAGGCGTTCACACGTATTTTTGTGTTTTCGCTTAGCGTTATAAGACAACATGGTAAAAACATAATTGCGGTTGGCTGTTTTAAAGGTAAGAATTTGCCCGAAAAAACTGAGATGAAATAAGGGGGGAACAATCAGTTCTTCCCATTGAAGAGTGAATAAACGATTTTCAACATCAATGACCACACCACGGTCACTGATTTTTATGACGGTTGGGATACCAATAAATCGGCAAAAATAACTTGAAGAGATACATTTCATTTACAACAAAACCCAAAGATGAAAAAAGCCCCATTAGAGAGGAAAATCAAAAATGATTATTCTATCATTAGTCTTGTGTTCAGGTAAAAATGAAGTAATCAGATAGTAGAAAAATTTTATGTATTAAGGAATTAGTCACTCATTTAGCCACCCGTTAACCGAGTTACCCTCGCTGACCAGTGCTCACTTAGTCATAAAAACAACAAATAAGTGAGCCTTGTATTAAGTCAGCGTTACCTAAAAGTGTTTTTACTTAGCCTGAGCAAGCTCTATATTCAGTGCTTTTAAGTGTTTCGCTATATCTTCGGCAGCGGTTCTTGGGTTGATATCCTCATCTATTTTTAATATTTTACCTTCTTTAGATACA
>DPHE01000043.1:486-648 GCA_003521815.1 Colwellia sp. | reverse complement strand
TTGTCATCTAATGGGTCAACACTGGCCATAAAATAGCTAACATTATACTCCCTAATTAAATGCCCCTGCTCTACCAATGATTTACATTCAATAGTACACCCTCGCGTATTAGCCATGGGGTACCAAGCTAACACCACCGCTTGTTTACCTTGGTAATCACTC
>DPHE01000043.1:0-290 GCA_003521815.1 Colwellia sp. | reverse complement strand
CTTGTAATCTAAAGTTGGGGGCTTTCTCACCCACGGTTAAGTCAGTTGCCAACACGCTAAAGCTGGTAAGTGCAGCGAATAGAGCACACGCAATTGTGAATGTTTTTTTCATCAGAGTTACCTTTTAAAGAAGAGAATATGAGTATTGTTAATTTATCTTATTTTAGCTAATGATCGGGCTAATCACCCTTTTAATCCTAGGTTGCCTAGCCCTCTACCTAATCATATACGAGTTAAAGCCCTCAATAGTTTAGTGGAAGCGTAAGTCTGTCTCTACTCTTGGCCTTTGC
>DPHE01000088.1:10003-15891 GCA_003521815.1 Colwellia sp. | reverse complement strand
ATACCAGTCACTTGTTCACTCTGATCAGGGTGAACCATAAATACGATTTCGTAATGACGCATTACGAGCTCCTTACGGTTGTAGCCTCATAGTCTGGCTCAGCCAACACCAGTTGAGGCAAGGAACAAAAGTTCAGGCTGAATTAAGGACGCATATAATAGAAGAACGAGGAGATAAAAGCAAGTAACTATAGCTTAAACATGATATTTTTTGATTGCTGCTAGTATGGGCTACAAGCATTGAGCGTTATTCCGCAACTAAACTTAAGTGATAAAAAACAGTGCTACATCAAGTAATGTTCATAAAGTGTTTTTCATGCTAGTTCACTTTTGGCTGATGTGATGGGTTTAACCAATTAATCGTTAGTAAATAGCATGTTTCAGCCATGCTATTTACTAAGACTTTTCACTTAACTCAAGCGTTGTCTAACTATTTCAAATAAACAAATACCTGTTGCCACTGAAACATTCAAACTGGAAACACTACCCGACATAGGTAATTTTACCAATTGATCACAGTTTTCACGTGTTAATCGACGCATACCTTTTCCTTCCGCTCCCATCACCAACGCCATAGGCCCTGATAATTTAATATCATAAAGACAAGTATCTGTTTCACCCGCTGTACCAATAATCCATACACCCATTTTTTGTATATGCTTCATCGTGCGCGCTAAATTAGTGACTTGTATTAAAGGCACAAATTCTGCTGCACCAACCGCTACTTTGCGCACTGTTGCAGTTAAGCGAGCCGCATTGTCTTTAGGAACAATAATAGCTTGTACGCCTGCCGCATCAGCATTTCGTAAACAAGCGCCTAAATTGTGTGTATCAGTAACACCATCTAAAATAAGTAAGAATGGTGGTGTATCATTTTTTTCAGCGTTAGTAATAATGTCATCTAAATCATTTTCATTAAACAATTTACCTGGCTTTACTCGCGCCACTACGCCTTGGTGTTGTTCACCTAAGCTTTTATCATCAAGTACACTTCTTTGCGCCATTTGTGCCGAAATACCATATTTACGTGCTAAATTAATAATAGGCATTAAACGATCATCTTCACGCCCTTTTAATAGCCACATTTCAATAAAGCGCTCTGGCGCACATTTTAATAAAGCATTTACTGCATGAATACCAAAAACTAACTCTTCATTTTTTGCCATGTTTTATTTATCTATGTTGTACTAACGTACGACATACCTTTTTATAACTGATTATTAATTGACTATTTTTTACGACGGTTTTACATTTTTACGCGCGTTTTTTCCTGGGCGTTTTTTGCGTGCACTACGCTTTTTAGTTTTGCTCTTTTCTTTTTGAGGCGCAGCCGTTTTACTGCTTGATGACTTCTTCGGTTTTCTATTTGGCTTTTTATTTGATTTATCATCATTATCGTCAACTGATTGCATGGTAAGGTCTATTTTCTTTTCGTCTAAATTTACTGCCGCAACTTGTACTGTAACCACATCGCCAACGCTATATTTAACACCACTATTTTCGCCTTTTAAGCACATGCGTACATCATCATAATGATAATAATCACGGCCAAGCGCAGTGATATGAACCAAGCCTTCAATATGTAAATCTTGCAAGCGAACAAAAAGGCCAAAATTAGTCACTGTACTAATAACACCCGTAAAATCATCACCCACATGATCTTGCATAAACTCACATTTTAACCAATCACTAACATCACGAGTGGCTTCATCTGCCCTACGCTCTGTCATGGAACAATGCTCACCTAACTCTATGACTTCTTCAAGTTTATAATCATACAAACCCGCATTTTCTGCCGACGCTTCATCGGAGCTAAGCTGTTGTTGAAGAATGCTCTTAATAACTCGATGTACTACAAGGTCAGGATAGCGACGAATAGGCGAAGTAAAATGGCTATATGATTGCAATGCTAAACCAAAGTGCCCTAGGCTATCACTTTGATAAACCGCTTGGCGCATTGAACGCAACAACATAGTTTGAATAAGCTCTCGATCAGGACGATTTGCCACTTTTGCTAAAATATCACAATAATCCTTTGGCTCTGGCTCTTCTCTTTTAGGCAGTGTAATACCTAATTCAGCTAAATAACTGACAAAATTATTATATTTATCTTCGGTTGGTTTTTCGTGTACACGAAATAATCCCGGCTTTTGATGTTTTTCAATAAACTTAGCTGTAGCAACATTGGCTAAAATCATACATTCTTCAATGATTTTATGCGCATCATTACGAATCAACGGCACAACGCTTTCTATCTTTTTCTCATCATTAAAAAGAAATAATGATTCTTCTGTTTCAAAAGCGATAGCACCACGTTTATTACGCGCATCACTTAACGATAAATACATATCCTTAAGATTTTCCAAATCAGGTACTAACGTTTTATATTCCGCCTTTAACGCCTCATCACCATCAAGTATCTTCGCTACTTTACTGTAGGTAAAGCGTGCATGTGAACGCATAACTGCCGGATAAAATTTACTTCCTGAAAGTTTGCCCGCAGCACTCACCGTCATTTCACACACCATACATAGGCGATCAACATCAGGTTTTAAAGAACATAAACCATTGGAAAGTTTTTCTGGCAACATGGGGATAACTTGGCTAGGAAAGTAAACAGAGTTACCACGAGATATAGCTTCATCATCGAGTGCACTACCGTGACGTACATAGTAACTCACATCAGCAATAGCAACCCACAGGCGCCAGCCACCCGATTTTTTTGGTTCACAATATACCGCATCATCAAAGTCACGCGCATCCTCACCATCAATCGTTACCAGCGGTAGCGATCTAAGATCTTTACGCGGTAATTTTGCTGATTCTTCAACTTCATCACTAATACAAGCCGCTTCAGCTTGCACTTCATGAGAAAATTGATGAGGTAAATCATGCGCTCGTAACGCTATTTCAATCTCCATACCTGGCGCCATGTGATCACCTAACACTTCAATCACATTACCGATAGCATGCGAACGTCTTGTCGGTCTTTGTACTAGATCAACCACCACCATTTGACCATGACGTGCGCCTAATTTTTCTTTGGGATCAATTAAAATCTCTTGTTTTATTTTGGTGTCTTCTGGTACGACGGAGCAAACATGATGATCAACATAAAAACGTCCAACAATGGGCGCTTTTCTAGGTTCAATCACGTCTAAAATTCTAACTTCTTTACGACCTTTTCGATCGGTTCGGTCTACTAAAATAGCTTGGACAACATCACCATGAAATACTCGCTGCATTTCATGAGAAGAAATATAGAAATCTTTACCACGTTTGTCTTTTTGAGTAGGATCATCGGGAGAGAAAAAGCCAAAGCCATCTCTGTGGCCAAGAACTTTTCCTGTTAACAAACTATCTTTTTCTGGTATCGCGTATTGTTTGAATTTATTAAAAATCAACTGACCACTATTCTCCATCGCACGTAAACGACGTTTCAAACCGACGAGCAGATGATCTTCTTGATATTTTAATGTTTTAGCTATGGCGTTATATGTTGGCGGAGGTGTACTCTTTTCAATAATAGAGAGTAATAGTTCACGGGAAGCTACTGGTTTTTCGTATTTTTTTGCTTCACGTTTTGCGTGGGGATCTTTAAAAGTCACAATAATTAGATGTTTTTAATAGTTTAATTACGCGGCAGTATACCACAAACTCTATTTCATGACTGTTAACTCAGCAATAAAATATTGAGAGACGAATCAAAACATTCAAATCAAACATACACTTCATCATTATGATCTTAAGGTTAATGTGACTAACACAATGCCATGATCGGTGCTTTCTCCATCACGTTCAAAAATAGGATTAATTAAATGTCGATCATAAGTATCATAAGCGCTGACCTGATAAAGGCTATCGTGATAACTTGCATCAAATTCACATGATAATAAGATGTAATCGAGTACGGAACTACCACCGCCGAAATAATGTGTTGGGGTACGTATTTCTTTTATTTCTCGATTAGCGTCATTGATGATCGCCACTTCAAATAGGTTCCAGGCATCTTTTAAACAATACTGAGCTAGATAGGCATCACGGTCAATGGAAGAAACAAAGCGTAAGGTGTTTGTTAGTAGATGACCTAAAACACCGTCAGTTAAGGTATTATTAAAATCTCCCATTAATACCATGGGGTAATTAGTCGTCTCACGTCGCGCTATCATCTCAATCATTAATAACGTCGCTTCACTGCCACGTTGTATCGTTGAACCCCAACCACCCGCCACATGTGCTTTTAAACTTTCAATAATTGTTTTTTCTGCCGACCAATATTTATTTTTCTCATCGAGATCAATCATGGAACGTTTAGATTTAAAATGCACCACATAACAATCGCAGTTGCCAATATGAGGTACATCAACCGTCGCCCTTAATACTTTTCGACTAAAACAAAAATCATTGGCTAAACCTAATATTTGTGCAAGTTCAGTGTTTGGTTTTACTGCAACAGCATCAACAATAGGATATCGCGACGCAATAGCGACAA
Source organism: Colwellia sp. (assembly GCA_003521815.1). Lineage (GTDB taxonomy): Bacteria > Pseudomonadota > Gammaproteobacteria > Enterobacterales > Alteromonadaceae > Colwellia. The sequence goes on along the minus strand of DPHE01000088.1, from coordinate 11,400 downwards.
CTGGACGTTGATAAATAAAATCATCAATTACATGGGGTTGGTCAACCACTTTAAAATAACGATAGCCCTGCGACTCTACTAGTGCCTTTAACGATTCAGTACTAAAAACTTCTTGAAAACCAATAATATCAGGTTGATATTCACGTAAATACTCTGCAATCCACGTTTGTTTTTTGTGCCATTGCGCTGCACTATAAATGCGCTCAAAATCATAAAAAGCATTGGGCGGCTCAAGGTAATTAAATAAATTGAACGTGGCAATTTTCAGTTGTAAATTTGATACACCTATAGGTGGAAATATCTTATTTATTCTATTTTGATCTTTGTGGTTGATGATGTTAGCTCTACTAAACGATGAGTAATAATTATACCTGAGTTATTACATTAAAAACCAATAACATACATGAGAACAGCTCTAATACTCTCAAGAACAAGCGATACCAACATTATCATAAAACAACAAAGGTACACACAGCTTGATTGAGGTTAAATAAGGATTAAATGACTTATCAACCAGATATTACTTAAAATGTATCTATACTAAGCTGTTATACATAAGCTAAACATACAACTATCGAGGGTAAAACAATGTCAAATGAAGGTTATCACGAGCCTATTGAAGAACTTAAAAATGAAACAAAGGATATGCATCGAGCTATTATCTCATTGATGGAGGAGCTTGAAGCAGTTGATTGGTACAATCAGCGAGTAGACGCCTGTAAAGACAACGAACTAAAAGCAATACTTGCTCACAACAGAGATGAAGAAAAAGAGCATGCGGCAATGGTCCTTGAATGGATTAGAAGAAAAGATCCACGATTAGATAAAGAGTTAAAGGATTATTTGTTTACTGATAAACCTATTGCTCATCAATAAACAGCATAATAATCAGCAGTCGAACTGTTCGTTCCATGGCTTTTTTACTTTTTTATATTGTACTATGCTAATACTACCCCACAAACTGTCACTGTGGTGGGTGTTGGTATAACTAAACCGAAATTTTAAACCTCGCATTACAGTATATTAAGGATAATATTATGGAAAAATCACTTCATTCTATCGTTTCATTATTTGATCAATTAGGGCTAAACAGCACAGAAGAAGGCATCAATAACTTCATAAATAAAAATGGTCAGCTGTTGGGTAATATAGAATTACACCAAGCATATTTCTGGAATACCTCACAAGCAACATTTTTAAAACAGGCGTTAGACGACGATGCAGATTGGGTTGAGATAGTAAATCAACTAGATGCCATGTTGCGGTAAAATATAATATAACAAGCGTAAGCAATCGTAAATTTACTCGCTATTAGATATGTAGTCAAAGCTAAATACCTTGTAAAGTGCTTTGTATTAATTAAGAGCGTTAACGCAATCTTTCCAAGTGATAGTTCG